>CAMGSV010000101.1 GCA_946061495.1 uncultured Spirochaetales bacterium
AGTTTGTTTCTATCTATAGTAATTCTTGATTTTATATAGATATATATTTTTTCTTGGATTGCTGTTTTTCCGCTTGCTTGTCTTTTTGAGCCTGCTTTTGTCATGATTTTTTTTCATGATACTAGTGTAAAAATTCCATTTTTACGAATGGCTGTTTGTGTTGTAGGATGATAGTGAGCCTATGATTACGTGTGGGCATTTCCCGAAGGAGGTACAAGTTTTATGAGTAAGTTGGTTAGTGCCAAGGAGGCAGTGAAGCTGATTAAGGACGGTGACACCGTCGCATTCGGTGGCTTTGTTGGTGCCGCCCATGCCGAAGAAGTTACCGCTGCCATTCAGGCAAGCTTTTTGGAGTCATCCCAGCCAAGAGACTTGACGGTGGTGTATGCTGCCGGTCAGGGTGACGGCAAGGAACGGGGGCTGAACCACCTGGGTGAGGAAGGACTGGTGAAGCGGATTGTGGGCGGCCACTGGGGACTGGTTCCCCGGCTTCAGAAATTGGCCTTGGAGAACAAGCTTTCCGCCTACAATCTGCCTCAGGGCGTCATCTCCCACCTGTTCCGGGACATTGCCGCCGGCAAGATGGGTGTGCTGACTCACGTTGGACTGAAAACCTTTGCAGATCCTAGGCTTGAGGGCGGTAAAATCAACGATGTGTCCAAGAAGGACATGGACTTGGTGAAGGTGGTGAATATAGAGGGCGAGGAGCGGCTGCTGTACAAGGCCTTCCCGGTGAACGTTGGTATTATCCGCGCTACCTATGCAGATACCCAGGGCAACTGTACCATGGAGCACGAGGGTGCCCTGGCGGAAACCCTGGCCATTGCCCAGGCCGCAAAGAATTCTGGCGGAAAGGTCATCGTGCAGGTGAAGCAGGTGGTGGAGTATGGTTCCCTAGATTCCCGCAAGGTGAAGATTCCCGGAATCTACGTGGATGCCATTGTGGTGGCCTCTGAGGAGAACCACCGCCAGACCTTTGGCACCTACTACAATCCCGCCTACAGTGGTGAGATTCGGGTACCGGTGGATTCTCTGGCACCCCTGCCACTGAGCGAGCGCAAGATTATTGCCCGCCGTGCCGCCATGGAGCTGATTCCCGATGCCGTGGTGAACTTGGGTATTGGAATGCCGGAGGGCGTTGCCAGCATCGCCGCCGAGGAGGGACTGAAGGGCATGGTACTTACCACCGAGTCTGGAACCATCGGTGGAATTCCTGCTGGCGGCGGAGACTTTGGCGTCACCACCAATCCCGACTGTGTGCTGGAGCAGCCTGCCCAGTTCGACTTCTACGATGGCGGTGGACTGGATGTGGCCTTCCTGGGACTGGCACAAATGGACGTGCACGGAAATATCAATGTGTCCAAGTTCGGACCAAAGATTGCCGGCTGTGGTGGCTTCATCAACATCACCCAGAACGCCCGCAAGGTCATCTACTGCGGTACCTTTACTGCCGGCGGCCTGAAGATTTCCGTGGCAGAGGGCAAGCTGAAGATTGACCAGGAGGGGAAGAGCAAGAAGCTTATCAATGAGGTGGAGCAGGTGACCTTCTCCGGAGCTTATGCTCAGGAAAAGGGGCAGCCCGTCCTCTACATCACCGAGCGGGCCGTGTTCAAGCTGACCCCGGAGGGTGTTGAGCTGACGGAGATTGCACCGGGCGTGGACCTGCAGAAGGATATTCTGGATCAGATGGACTTCAAGCCCATTATGAAGGACGTAAAGACCATGGACGAGCGCATCTTCCGTGACGCGCTGATGGGACTGGCACGGTAGTTTTTTTAGGAGGAATATATGTTTGGAATGTTGTTGGGACTTGTCCTGCTGATTGTATTGGCATACAAGGGACAGTCCATGATGTGGGTTGCTCCGGTAGCAGCCCTGGTGGTGGCCATCTTTGGTGGTCTGGATCTGCTGGCAGCCTATACTGGCGACTACATGGCCGGTCTGGTGGGCTTTGTGAAGTCATGGTTCCCCATGTTCTTGCTGGGAGCTATGTTCGGTAAGATTATGGAGGTCACTGGATCCGCCCACTCTCTGGCTCGCAAGCTGTCTAAGCTCATTGGTGCCCATCGTGCAATCATCGCGGTGGTTATCAGCTGCGGACTGTTGGTGTACGGTGGTATCTCCCTGTTCGTTGTGGTGTTCGCCATCTATCCCATCGCTGTGTCCCTGTTCCGTGAGGCAAACCTGCCCCGCCGCCTGATTCCCGGTTGTATTGCTTGTGGAGCCTTTACCTTCTCCATGACTGCATTCCCCGGAAATCCCCAGCTGAACAACATCATCCCCACCCGGTACTTTGGTACCAATGCCATGTCTGGTCCCATCCTGGGTATTGTGGGTGGTCTGATTATGATGGTGGGTGGTATCCTTTGGCTCCAGTACCGGGCTAAGAAGATGGTTGCTGCCGGCGAGTGCTTTGACGAGCCTGCCGACCTGATTGAGGATTCTTCCAACAAGGATGAGCCGAACGCACTGTTCGCCCTCATTCCGCTGGTGGTGGTTGTTCTGGTTCTGAACATCCTGCCTCGTGTGGTGGACTTCCCCGCTGATATGGCTTCCACCTATGCCATTATCGTTGCTCTGTTGTGCGGTATCATCCTGGCTGCCGCCTTGAATTTCAAGCATCTCAAAGCAATCCTGGGTGCAATCAACGCCGGTGCCAATGGTTCCGTGTCTGCCATCATGAACACCTCCGCTGTTGTGGGTTTTGGTGCGGTAGTTAAGGCTGTTCCTGGTTTTGCCACCTTGACCGAAATGGTGCTCGGCATCAAGGCCAGCCCGCTGATTTCCGAGGCACTGTCTGTAACCCTGCTGGCAGGTGCTACCGGTTCTTCATCTGGTGGAATGGGTATCGCATTGGAAGCGCTGGGTGCCCAGTATATGACGTTGGCTGCACAGCTGGGAATCCAGCCTGGTGCCCTGCACCGTGTCGCCTCCATCGCTTCTGGTGGTCTTGACTCCCTGCCCCACTGTGGAGCTGTCATCACCTTGCTGGCTGTCACCGGCATGAACCACAAGAAGTCCTATGCGGACATCGGTATGGTTACCGTTGTAATTCCTTGTATCGCCACGGTTGCCGTGGTTGCGCTGGGAATGATGGGTATTGTCTAAGAGCAAAAACCACCAGAAGGTGTGCGGGATGGTAAGACTTGGCCTGCAATTCTGGTGGTTTTTTATTGGTTTTGTCATTGCAAAATTATTGTTTTGCTGGTAGATTTTTACATAGAGTAACATTTTTGTTACTGAATTTTTCTTTATGGAGGAAGAAAATGGCATTAGGAATTAAGGTAGGCGACACCTACTCTTTTAGCAAGAAGGTTAGCAACGAGGATGTTTTTTCATTTGCTGAGGTCAGTGGAGACAAGAATCCCTTGCATCTGGACGACGAGTATGCAAAGAACACCATGTTCAAAGGACGCATCGCCCACGGAATGATTGGAGCAGGAATCATCTCTGCTGCCATCGGAATGGGTATGCCCGGTGTTGGAACAACATACCTGAGCCAGGACCTGAAGTTCAAGAAGGCTGTTCGCATTGACGACACCTTGACCGTTGAGCTTGAGGTGACCGAGATTAAGGAGAAGGAAAAGTTCGACATCGCCACCATGACTACTATTTGTAAGAACCAGGATGGCGAGGTTGTAATCGAGGGTGTGGCCACTGTTATTCCTCCCCGGATCTAATGTGAGGTGATAACAACCTGAAAATAAAACTGGCCTGTTCACCAGCCTTGGAATCAAGGGGTGTGGACAGGCCAGTTTTTTGTTTTGAGGGAGACTGTGGGGTTCCAACAGGTGGCTGCTAAATGAACCGGTGGGCTGGAGTTACTACCCACAGGGCGGTGAGGGGCTCCTCTCCCACATTGACAATAGTGTGGGGGGCAGAGGCGGAGTAGGACACGCTGTCACCTTCCTCCAGCTCGTAAATCTTTTCATCATAGTGGAGCTGTGCCCTTCCCTTGATGATGAAGCCCATTTCCCGGCCTAGGTGGCCGTAGGAACCACGGAGGGTCTTGCCATGGGGTGGCAGCCTAACCAGATAGGACTCCAGGGAATGGCTCTCGTCATTGTTGGAGGGTTTGGACAGTTCCTCGTAGACGGCAGCCTCCTCCTCCATGGTGCGCCGCTCCTGGGAATGGATAATCTGCACTGGCCGATCACGCCGATACTCCTCAAAGAGGAATTCCAGGTTGATGTCCAGCACGTCTGCAAGCACCAGCAGGGTGTCGATGGCGGGAGAGACCTTGTTCCGTTCGATTTGGGATACCAGACTCTCGCTGACACCAGCCCGCTGGGCCACCACCTTGAGGGTGTAGCCCTTGCGCTCACGCACCGCCCGTAGTTTCTCGCCAAAGCGGAAGGGTGGCTTTTTATTCTGAGTCATTTTCTTGTTTCTCCTTGTTTCTTTCCAGGACGAACCGCATGTAGTGGTCCTCCAGAGTGTTGTGGGGGCCCTGAATTTGGAGTCGCTTCCTGGTTCGGGCGTTGTCTCGCCGGACGGTGTACTGCATGTAGAAGTCCCTGAGGTCCGATGCTACGTCAATCTTTATCTCCTGCTCCAAGAATGTGGAGATTTCGTCACGGCCAATGGCGGCAATTCCCCGCTCACGAAGAATTCTACGGAGGGTCTGAATCTGCTCGTAGGAGAGGCCGAAGAGGAACTCCTCCATGGCCTGGGATACATCCTTGTCGCTGAGGCGTTCCCGCAGGAAGGCCGTCCAGGTTTCGTCCATCTGGATTGAGATCAGCAACAGCTCGCTGGTGCCCACCATGGTGCCGAAGGCCGGTGCCAGGTTCCTGCGGGCTTCCCAGACAGTCTGAAGAACCGGGGCAACGTCGCTGACGTTCTGGTCGTACCGGTGTTCCCAGAGGACGATGAGGGAGAAGGCGATTTGCCGACGAATATCGATGGAAATGCTCTGGTCATCAATGAGGTCCAGGTACACGTCCTCCACCATGATGGTGAAAAGGATGGTGCTGGCAGCGTTGTAGACCTCCTGTGCATCCTTGGGGTCCATGCCCGCATTGACGGCAATGCGGTACATGGCGATGAAGGTGTGGTATTTCGCCACCAAGAAGCCCTTTCCCAAAATTGCTTTGGAGGGGAGGTGGAGCATCTTGTCTCCATCACGGTGGGTCAGAAGGCCTTCGATGAGGGTGTGCTGGGTACGAGTCTCTCCCATGATGATTTGTCGCTCCAGCAAGGAGGGGAAGTGGGTGATGTTTGCCACCAGCCGTTCCATGTCGGCGAATCGGTCCATGATGCCCACCAAGGTGTCGGGGGCATCGTCTTTCAGGAAGTGGATCAGCTTGGCAAGGACTGCGGCTTCGTTCTGGGAGAGTACAACAAGCTCGGTGGAGAATTCCTCTTTTTTTTCTTCTGAATCGAAGAATTCTTCTATATCGATGGAGGTAAAATTATTCTGCTGCATTTCGCCTGTTATTTCCACAAGTCTATAGTATAGCACATTTAATTCAGAATGCAAGACCTAAAGAATAGCTAAAGTTTATATTCCCACAGGCTAGTTTTTCCAGTAAAATGGAGGGCATGGTTGGAATAGTTGACTACAAGGCGGGCAATATCAGGAGTGTAGAGCGGGCGCTGGCCGCTCTCGGTTGCCAATATATCATTGCAGATAAGCCCACGGATTTGGAGAAAGCCAGCAAGCTGATTTTCCCGGGAGTGGGTGATGCCCAGTATGCCATGGAGCAATTGAAGCTTTCTGGATTTGATGCTTTCCTGCGGGAAAAGGTTGCTCAGCAGGTGCCGGTTCTGGGAATTTGCTTGGGTTCACAGATTATTTTTGACTTTTCAGAAGAGGGTGACACCCCCTGTCTGGGATTGATTCCCGGCACTATCCGCCATTTTTCTTCAATAAAAGAGAATTTTCCTTTGAAGGTTCCTCACATGGGCTGGAACAATCTCCAGTACCGAGACGGTGTTGGGGATAGCGGACTCTTTGCGGGAATTAGAGAGGAGCATTCGTATTATTTTGTCCATTCCTACGTAATTCAGCCTGAGGATGAGTCGGTGATTCTTGCCACTGCAGACTATGGCATTACTGTTCCTGCGGCGGTGAAAAAGGGGAGTCTGGTGGCGGTGCAGTTCCACCCGGAGAAGTCCGGGGTGCCGGGCTTGCAGTTGCTGCGGAACTTTGTGTTTGGTGGTGCCGAGGGAGGTGTGTCATGCTGAAGAAACGAATTGTCATCTGTCTTGACGTGAAGGACGGCCGCACCACCAAGGGGGTGAAGTTCAAGGGGAACGTTGACATTGGGGATCCCGTGGAGATGGCCGCCGAGTATTACCGCCAGGGGGTGGACGAGCTGGTGTTCTACGACATCATGGCCTCTGCCGACGGCCGTGGTCCCATTCTAGACTTGATTAGTCGGGTGGCTTCCCAGGTGTTCATTCCCTTCTGCGTTGGAGGCGGAATCGGGACGCTGGAGGACATTCGCTCCACTATTTTGGCGGGGGCGGAAAAGGTGAGTCTCAATTCCCAGGCGGTAAAGAATCCCGATTTGATTCGGCAGGGGGCCAGGGTCTTTGGAAACCAGTGTATTGTGTTGGGCATGGATGCCCAGCGGGATGCAGCTATGCCCAGCGGCTACCGGGTGTACATCAACGGTGGCCGAACTGCAACGGAGCTTGACGCAAAGGAATGGGCGGTGCGGGCAGTGGAGCTGGGGGCTGGTGAGATTGTACTGAACTCCATCGATGCTGACGGTACTAGAACGGGCTACGAAATTGAGCTTACCAGAATGATAAGCCAGGCGGTATCTGTGCCAGTGGTGGCTTCCGGTGGCGGTGGTACTCCCGCCCACTTAAGCCAAGTGCTGAAGGAAGGTCAGGCAGATGCAGCCCTGATTGCTTCCATGGTGCATTCTGGGGAATATACGGTGGGCAGCATCAAGGCGGAGCTGGCCAAGGACGGAGTGCCGGTGCGGTAGGATTGGGACGGGCGGTGGTGCCTTGGTTTTTGGGAGGAGCCCCCTCTACTCAGAAGCGGCCAAGAGGCTGCGATGTCTCGCCCCTTGGCCCTCCTAAAACCTCCCCTTCGCTGGAAGCTGCGCACTGTGTGCTTGCTGCGAGAACCCCAGCACCGCTTGGGTAGGGAGCGACGGCCTTTTGGCCGGAAAGTCGCGAGTGGCACGGCGACTTTAGCGAGTCTCGGTTGAGCCCCTGCGAAACCGCACCTGCCTCCAAGAACCTCGGTGGGTAGGGGCGGCTTCCTGTGGTGGGGTTTAGGATGGGGAAGGACAGGGAGCCTGGGGCGGATGGCTCCAGACTCCCTTCAGGCTTCCGTTCCTGCGTCTTTACTTGAACTGGGGCTTCCGCTTTTCCAGGAAGGCGGTGAGGCCCTCTTCGGCGTTGGGGTGCATTCTGACTGCCGCCTGGGTGGCGGTCTCCTCCTGCAGCAGGGCGTCAAAGTCGCTCTGGAAGGATTTGTTCATCATGGCCTTGCTGGCGGCGTAGCAGTTCAGGGGGCCTGCGGCAATTTTTCGTGCCAGCTTCATGGCCTCCTCCTGCAGCTGCTCCACAGGGAACACCTGGTTTGCAAGGCCCAGCTCCTTCATCTCCGCCGCCTTCACCGGCCGCTGGGTGAGCATCAGCTCCTTGGCCTTGCTTAATCCCACGATGCGGGGCAGCAGGTAGTGGCAGGCACAGTCGGGAATCAGTCCCACCTGGCCAAAGGCCACGATGAAGGCTGCGTCCTCCGCCACCAGGGCGATGTCGCTGGCCATCAGCAGGGAGACGCCTGCCCCGGCGATGGCTCCCTGGGCGGCGGACACCACGGGCTTGGGGAAGGTGTTCAGCAGGGTGGTGAAGCCTCCGGCCACACTCATGAAGTCGAAGAAGTCCTTCTCCGTGGTGATGTTCTTCATCTCGGCAATGTCGCCGCCGGCGCAAAAGGCCCTGCCCTGGGCGTTCAGCACCACGCAGCGGATGATGTCGTCGTCCCGGGCCGCCTGGAATGCAGTGGTCAGGTCGGCGAAAATCTGCCTGTTCAGGGAATTCATGGCCTTGGTGCGGTTCAATGTCACCACGCCTACGTTTCCATCCTTTTGGTACAATACGGTCTCAAGTTCCATTATGTTTCCTCCTGTTGCTTCCATTGTACCACAGGATTTTTGAGTCGTACAAGAAAATGAGGCTATGATACCATGTGCACATCCACTTGAGGAAAGGGAATGGAAATTCCTGCGCGGTCAAAGGTTTCTTTGATGGCCACAAAAACTTGGTTGCGAACAGCGAGAAGGTCACCATTGTTGAGCCACACTCCCAGGGTGAGATCGATTCCTGAGGCCCCAAAGCTGGTGCAAAAAACGATTGGTTGTGGGTCGGTGAGAACTAAAGGGCATTGTGCCGGAACTGTTCCTAAAATTTCCAGGGCCTTCCGTAAATCCGTGTCATAGGAAATAGATACCACCACATCGTAGCGGCGGGTGGGGTAGCTTGAAACGTTTTGAAGCTTTGCGTTGATGATGGTTTCGTTGGGGATGCGAACTATCCTTCCATCAGGTGTTTTTACTTTTACAGAAAGCATAGTGATAGTGTCAACGGTACCAGAAATCTCGTCTACGGTAATATAATCTCCTACTTTTAATGCATGGTCGGTAAGGACGAAGAAACCACTGATAACGTTACTCATAGAGGTTTGGGATGCAAAGCCGATGGCCACTCCAGCAATTCCCGCTGCACCAAACAAGGCAGACAGGTTGATGTTGAAAATTTCGAGCACATAAATGACTACAAGGACAAAGAAGGTGTACCGAATGCCCTTCATCAC
>CAMGSV010000102.1 GCA_946061495.1 uncultured Spirochaetales bacterium
GGTTGTGGAAAAACAACCCTGCTAAAATTACTTTCTGGATTTTTAACTCCACAAGAAGGGAACATTTTTATTAACAACATTAATCAAAATAAACTTGAAACAAGCCAGAGAGAAATTGGTATTGTTTTTCAAGATTATGCACTTTTTCCACATTTGACTGTAAAGGAAAATATTCTTTATGGCTTAAAAATCAAAAATAAAAAAGAAAAAGTTTCTTCAAAAGAATTTTATAAAAACGCAGAAGCTTTAATTCAGCAAAACGCAAGACTCCTTGGCTTAGTTGGTTTACTAGACAGATTCCCACACGAGCTTTCTGGTGGCCAACAACAAAGAGTTGCCTTGGGAAGAGCCTTAATTTTAAAACCAAAAATTCTTTTAATGGACGAACCACTTTCTTCACTAGATGCAAAACTTAGAAATCAAGTTAGAGATGAACTGAAAGAAATTCAAAAAGATTTTGGAATTACAACAATTTACGTAACTCACGACCAAGAAGAAGCGTTGTACCTTTCAGACAAAATTGCCGTTATGAACCATGGGCAAATTCAACAAATTGGGAGTCCAGAAGAAATCTATTTTAAGCCAAAAAACAAATTTGTTGCGGATTTTGTTGGAAAAGCAAACTTTATTGAAAATGAGAATTCTTGTTTTATTGTACGGCCAGAATGGATAAGCTTGAAAAAATCAGAGTCAAAAAATTCAGAAGACAAAATTATTTCAAAAATATTTTTGGGTTCTGCAATAAGATACAAAGTTGGAACAAACAAAACAAAAAATGGCATACTGATAGTTTATAAATCTTCAAATGATTCTGAAGTTTTTAATCTCGGCGATTACGTAAAAATAGACTTTTTACAAAAATGGAAAATAGAACTATAGTTTAGGTTGGAGAGGGGGAAGGTTCACCAAACTTACCACTGGGGAACTCATTTGACGGAAGGTTATGCTTGTGGATAGTAAAAAGCGGAAATGCCCAAGCTCCTTTGGTGGTCTCCATGTTTGGTCCAAAACCGCCTGAAACTTAAGCATTTCCTAGAAAGGATTATACCTTGTTGTTTGTATGGTGTAAACACCGTGAGGCTGGAGTGGCGAGGAAGTAGTTAAAACAATCGGATTTGTTCGCAGCTAACGCCGCTCACTAAAAAGCGAAACAGTTGGGCTTGGGTAAATCCATGTGTTTTTCAGATTTTGCGTAGCAAAATCGAATCTCCGTGGCAATTCATTTGACGGAAGGACGTACATTGTGGTATAGTACATTCATTGGGGACATAGCTCAGTTGGTAGAGCGATTGGTTCGCAATCAATAGGTCGCCGGTTCGAATCCGGTTGTCTCCAGTTTCTTCCAAAAAAACCTCGCCGTTGGGCGAGGTTTTTTGCATATACTCCCAAAGAATCAGTCGTTTACCGACCAATTCTTCAAGGGGCGTTTCTGCTTGTCTTTGAAGGCTCCCGCAAGAATCATAATCCAGTCTACAAAAATCCAAATTGCAGCAGCCATAATGGGAATCAGGGAGATGAATACACCCACAAAAACTGCATCGGCAGCATCTGGGTTGTCTACATTTGAAAGTACCAAATACAGCAAGCTGCAAAAGTACACGATGAAACTGCTCACTATAAGAAGCAATTGAATTATGCCACGACGGATGCGACCAACATAGAAGTTGTGTGCTCCCACATAACCTGCGAAGGTGCAAAGCAAGAAGGCTATCAATCGGCTTTTGGGAGAAATTTCCTGAGCTGTGCCTGAATTATTTGCTGGCAATTGCTGTTGGGTATTTTCAACAGCTTCCTGTTCTGTGTCCATAAAGAAACTCCTTTTAACATCATTTTCTCCGATTCTATTGTATAGACTAGTGAAAGTCAAGAAACGGTCGCACTACATCCGCTCAATGTCCGCTACAAGCTGGTCAACGGCCTCGTCGGTGGTGGCCCAACTGGTGCAGAATCGGACGACGGCCCTGCCATCCTCCAGCTGCTGCCAGAAGGAGGTCTTGTAGTTGGCGGCAAAATGCTCTCGCTGGTTCTGGGTGAGGATGGGGAACTGCTGGTTGGTGTAGGAGTCGAAGTGGAAGGCAATACCTTTTTTCTGGAAGGCCTGCCGAATTCGCAGGGCCTGGTCCACGGTCTTCTTCGCCAGTGTAAAGTAGAGGTTGTCGGTGAACAGGGTCTTGAACTGGATGCCCAAAAGCCGTCCCTTGGCCAGCATGCCGCCCTTCTGCTTGATGAGGTAGCGGAAGTCCTTCTGGAGGGATGGGTTGGTAATCACCACCGCCTCCCCGAACAGCGCCCCCTGCTTGGTGCCGCCGATGTAGAACACATCTGCAAGGTGGGCAATGTCCTGCAGGGTGCAGTCGTTCTTGGGGGAGGCCAGTCCGTAGCCCAGCCGTGCCCCGTCGATGTAGAGGGGCAGGTGGTATTCCTTGCAGGCGGCGGCAATGTCCTCCAGCTCCGCCTTGGAGTACAGGAGGCCGGACTCGGTGGAAAAGGAGAGGTACACCATTCCCGGCTGCACGGTGTGCTCAAAGCTCTCGTCGGCATAGTGACTGCGGCACAGGGAACGAATCTGGGCGGCGGAAATTTTTCCGTCGGGGGAGGGCAGTGCCAGCACCTTGTGGCCGCAGGCCTCGATGGCCCCCGTCTCGTGGACGGCAATGTGGCCGCCCTCCGCAGACACCACTCCCTGATGGCTCCGTAAAATCGAGTCAATGACGGTGAGGTTCGCCTGGGTGCCGCCCACCAGAAAGTGGACTGCCGCCTGGGGTGCGCCGCACAGCTCCGCGATAAGCCGTGCCGCCTCGCCGCAATACTCGTCCTCGCCGTATCCCACCGTCTGCTGGAGGTTTGTTTCTGCAAGGGCCGCAAGGATCTCCGGGCAGCAGCCCTCCGCATAGTCGCACTGGAAATACCTCATACAATCACTCCCTTGGTGGATGGAATGACTCCCAGACGGCGGCTGTCCAGGGTGATGGCGTCACGGATGGCACGGGCGGCCGCCTTGAACAGTCCCTCCATCTTGTGGTGGTCGCTGCGTCCACGCAGAATGTCCAGGTGGAGGTTGCACTTGGCACCGCCCACAAAGGCTTGCCAAAAGTCCACGAAGGTGTCCGTCTGGAAGCTGGAGGCTCGGCCGCCTGCTCCAATGGACACCAGGGGGATGTTGGATAGCTCTGGCTGGCACACCAGGTAGCTGCGTCCCCCAAAGTCCACGGCGGCCCGGCAGAGGGTTTCGTCCATGGGGTAGAGGCAGGATCCGCAGCGGAAGATTCCGGCGCAGTCGCCCAATGCCTGGGCAAACAGCTGGCCCAGCACAATGGCCGTGTCCTCCACCAGATGATGCTGGTCCACCTCCAGGTCGCCCTTGAGGCTGCCGGTCAGGTCAAAGAGGCCGTGCTTGCAGAAGGAGTGGAGCAGGTGGCCCAGAAAACCGATGGGGCAGTCCACCTGGTAGATGCCGCTGCCGTCCAGGTTCAGCTCCAGCGTGATGTCCGTCTCCGCCGTCCTTCTGGTGATGGCGGCCTTTCGTGGTGCGCTCATGTCTCCTCCTTATGAGAGAACCTTTCGCAGGTCGTATTCAAGGATGTCGGTGGCTCCCAGCTCCTTGAGTCGTGGCAGCAGGGTGGGAACCTCGCTCTTCTTCACGGCAATCTTGATGGCATAGCCGTCGTCACCGTAGAGTGGGGCAACGGTGGGGCTCCTCATGGAGGGCAGGCCGGTCACCAGATCCTGGAAGCGGGCCTTTGCCACGTTCATTTCCAGCATCACCCGGTCACGGGCATCCAGCACCGCCTCGAAGAGCATCTTCAGCTCCATGATTTTCTTCTTCTTGTCTGGGTCTGCCATGGCCTCCTTGGAGGCAAACATGCGGGTGGAGCTGGTCATGATGGTGTCCACAATCCGCAGCCCGTTCTCCACCAGGGTACGGCCGGTGGCGGTGTTGTCGATGATCATGTCCGCATCGTCGGGAGGGAACACCTCCGTAGCGCCGTAGGTCCGCACCACCAGTGACTGCATCTTCTTTTCCTCCAGCCAGCGGCTGGCAATCCGCTCATATTCCGTGGCAACGATAATACGGCGGGAGGCCAGGGCGGTGTCGTCAATCTCGTTGGGGACGGCTGCTACAATCCGCACCTTGTCAAAGCCCAGATCCATGATTTCCTCCACGTCTGCGCCCGTCTCCTCAATCCAGTCCCGGCCAGTGAATCCCACGTCGTGGGCTCCTAGCTCCAGAAGCTTGCCGATGTTCTGGGGCTTCATCACCTTGGCCTCCAGATCGTCCTGGTTCACCGTGGGACGGTAGGCACGATCCGGCAGCTTGATGGTAATGCCAGCCCCACTAAAAAGACTGACCACGTTCTCGTAAATCCTGCCCTTGGGCAGAAGGATTTTCAGCTTTTCCATAGAATCCTCCACTGGGCACAATGTGCAGCCTCTGCTGAACTGGCCCCAAGATAAAATAAAAGGCCACCTGCCCGAAGGCAAGCGGCCTGTCATATACCATACAACAACACCAGCATCCTTCAGGCTTTTCAAGCGGAGAGAAGATGATGCTGTGAGTGCAGTCTTGTTTCAGTCATTACAATAATAGTAAACTGAATGGGCCGCTGTTGTCAAGGAGTAACTCCATTTACAATGGTAAGCCTGCCATCAAGGATGGGTTCCACAGGCTGACTCAGGGTCTGCACATAGTCAATCACCACGTCGCTGAGCAGCATGGAGGTGTTGAAGCTGTCATTGTTCCGTGTAAGAACAGTGTAGCCGTCGCCACCGCCTGCAAGGTAGTCGTTGGTAGCCATGCGATAGATTTTGTCCGGATCAATGGGCTGTCCACCGATGGTAAGTCCGCTGATGGTTCCCTGCTTGTTCGAGTCATAGGTTATGGTGTAGCGTACCTCCTTGGAAACCTGACCAAAGGCTCCTGCTCCCTGGGGAATCGATGCCACAAAGTCAAAGAATTCAATGAGGTCAGAACCCTTCATTCCGATTACATACACGTAGTTTTCAAAGGGCAGCATGGTCATAATGTCTTCCTTTGTCACAGCTCCCTCGGGCAATGGGGCACGAACTCCACCCCCATTCATAAAGGCAAAGTCTACGGTGACACCGGTGGTTCCAAGGTAGTGGACAATGGCATCACAGGTAAGGTTTCCACCAGCAGTTTCCTGATAGCGACTGAGACGATTGCCAAATTCAAAGGCGGCAGTGGTGGTCATCACCACATCCTTGAGACTTTCGTTTGCCTTGTCGACATAGGGCTGCAGCATGGCCACCATCTGTGGGTCTGGCGGAAAGGCTTCTGTAGTGATGGCTACAGGCTTCCAGTCAAAGTCCATTACATCACCGTTAATGATGGTAAGAATTCCCTCTCCCATAAACTTTCCCCATTCGTTGGCAGAAACAATGGCTGTATCCTTGACATACAAGGGTTCCTCAAACTTAGTGTGGGAATGTCCATCAATAATCAGGTCGATTCCGTCCACAGCCTCTGCAACCATAAGGGAGGTGTTCTGGTCTTCTGCCTCTTTGACAGAACCAAGATGACCAAGAACAATCACTACATCCACCAATTCCTCGTTTTTAAGAACATCTACGTATTCTTGAGCAACTTGAATTTCATCTTTGAAGGTGAAGCTCTTGTCTGGAGAGGCGGCCTTGAGTGTGCGGAGGGTGGTAAGCCCAAGGACACCAACTCTAAAGCCCTCATAGTCTTTGATGATATAAGGAGTTGCGAGTGGCTTCCCGTCGGACTTTACGATGTTTGCAGAAAGCCAGGGGAACTCAGCCAGAGCCATCTGTGTCAAAAGCTTTTCTGTGGTTCCGTCAAATTCATGGTTGCCCAAGGTCATGGCATCATAACCAATCAGATTGTAGGCCTTGATGTCTGGTTCTGCGGCGAACATATTTGACATTGCGCTTCCCGTGTTGATGTCGCCAGCATCAAGAACTAGTACGTTTTGGTGTGCGGCTCTCACTGATTTGACGTAGGCTGCCCGTTCAGCCAGTCCTGCCACGCCGTCCTTTGCGAGGATAGTTCCGTGGTGGTCGTTGGTGTGGATGACCACAAGCTGATACTCCCTACCTTCTTCGTAGGGTACTGGCTTGGTGTTGGCACAGCTGATAAGCGACAGGGCCGCAAGAGCTAGAAAAAGCCCCCGCCAGATTCTGTTCATTTGTTTCATATCTTTCTCCGTAGAATGCTGATTTTGAAAATCAAGATTGAAAAGTCAACCTAATTTTCCACTCATTACACCACGATTTGGGATTCGTGTCAAACCGTTTTGAAATAAAGGAATTTTTGCAAAAAAACACTTGCTTTCCTGCAGAAGTGTGATACTATATAAGTAGATGGACGAGGGGATTACAGGTTCGGCGAGAGGAGTTGCCGAAAAACAAACTTCATCTGTCAGGGGGTGCCATGGATAGTCCAACAGAGATATTTGCCCCGGTTGGGGTTGCTTCATAAGACAAATCTGACCTGCAATGCAGGAAATTACAATACAATCCCGCTGGACGGACAGACCTCCTCCACGGATTGCCAACAGCCGGCTTTTAGGCCGGCTCTTTTTTTGTCCACAAGTTTCGGCTCACAGGGGGAATCATACCCCAAACACTCTGTGCTGGGATTTACAACCAGACCTTCATTCTATTTCAGACAAAAAAATATAGTATTCCAATACTTATAACTCTGCGAAACAGTAATTGAATTTCTGTTTTACAGAGTTGTAACATCACCTTTGTATCATCGCTGCTATGTCTGGAAGGCCGAGGGCGGTAGCACGTATTTCCGTGGACTTGTCTCTGGAACGGACGGTGATGGGATGGGTATGGCTGGTGTTGCAGGTTACAAAGGCTTGAACCGACTGGGTTTCTGGCTGGTTTGCGGCGGCACAAAGGCGGGCGAATTCCGCAAGGTTGCGGACATCCTCTGGGCGGGGATTTTCGGATGACTTCACCTCGATTATTTTAAGGTTGTCGCCACCGGCAACAAGAAAGTCCACCTCCAGGTTGTTCGCATCCCGATAGTAGTAGATTTGTCGGTTCAAGTTGTGATTTTTGATGGTTTTTCGCAGCTCGGAATAGATGAGGGTTTCCTGGATTGTTCCACGGAAGGGACTGGTGGAAAAATTATCCGCCGTTACTCCAAGAAACCAGCACAAAAGGCCTGTGTCGTTGAAGTAGACCTTGGCTGTCTTTACTACCCGCTTGCCCATGTTGATGTGCCAGGAGGGAAGAATGCTCACCTGTCCGGAGGTCTCCAGCACGGAAAGCCAGCTGGCCACCGTCTTTGCACTGATGCCTAGGTCACGGGAGATGATGGCGTTGTCGATTTGCTGACCGTTGCGGGCTGCAAGAATCCGCATGAAGCGCTCAAAGTCCCGCAGGCTACTGACATTCAGCAGCTGCCGCACGTCCCGCTCCAAGTAGGTAGCCACGTATGAGGAGAACCACATGTTGAGGGGCAGGTCCGGCACACGGGAGAGCTCTGGGAAGCCACCACGGATGGTGTACACCTGCTGGTTGATGTGTGGCAGGTCGTAGCTTTCCTGCCAGCTCAAGCCCTCCAGCTCAAGGATTGCGGCCCGTCCGGCAAGACTTTCCGACACGTTCTGCATCAGGGAGAATTTCTGGCTACCTGTCAGTACGAATTGCCCCATCAGATGACGCTGCTCGTCCACCATGTACTTGATGTGGCGGAAGAGGGAGGGGGCGTATTGCACCTCGTCTATGAGAACTGGCGGTGGATGCTGCTTGAAGAAGGCCAGGGGATTTTCCTCTGCCAAGGATGCCACACTGGGCAAATCCAGGGTGACGTAGGTATAGTTGGAGAGAACCGAGTGGAGAAAGGTTGTCTTCCCTGTTTGCCTGGCTCCAGTAAGAACCACCACGGGATAGTATTTCAGTGTCTCGAACAAAGCATTACCTGTATTTCTGGTAATTATCATACGATAATTATATAGTTTTAATTCAGTTAAATCAATTTATTATTTCTGTAAAACAGGAATTATACTTCCGATTTGCAGGAATTTTGGTAAAAAACTCCCTTCCACAGCGGGATACCGGGAAGGGAGTCGTGGTGCAGGGGTGCCTGCTATTTCTTCAGCAGGGCGGCGAAGGGGTTGTAGCTCATGCCGTCGTCGCTGCCGCTGCTGCGGTTGCGGTCCTGTCCGCCACGAGGTGTTCCCCGGCCGCCTTCCGGACGATTGCCGCCCCTGGCAGCGCCTGTTGCCCCGCCGGCCTTGTCGGTCTTCACGCCAACACGGACGGCACGTACCACTTTGCGGGGAGTTGCCCCTTCTCCGCTGTCGGAGCTGGGGCGGCCGCCACCCTGTCCCAGTCGGGAAGCGGCGTCGCTTTTCAGGGAGAGGCTGATGCGGCGGCGATCCAGATCCAGGCCGATGATGGTGCATTCCTTGATGTCGCCCACCTTCACCACCTCCATGGGGTCGGAGACAAAGCTGTCGCTGAGCTCGGAAATGTGCAGCAGGGCAGTCTCCTTTAGTCCAAGATCAACGAAGGCACCAAAGTCCACCACGTTCTTGATCTTTCCTGTCACCTTCATGCCTTCCTTCAGATCCTCGAAGGTGACAACCCCCTTCTGCATGATGGGCTTGGGATAGCCGTCACGGGGGTCACGGTTGGGCTTCTGCAATTCTTCTATAATATCGCTGACTGTCTGGTCTCCCAGGCTGTACTTTTCCTTCAGATCCTTTCTCAGGCTGGCGGGAACCTCCTCCTTCTTCTGAATCAGGGGAAGCACCTCCCGGGCGGCCTGGTAGTTTT
>CAMGSV010000103.1 GCA_946061495.1 uncultured Spirochaetales bacterium
CAAGACACTTCTGCCAAAAGGCCGCAAAATATAACCGTCCTACTGGATCTTTCCCTCTGCGCGGAGGGCAATGAGCCGAGACTCAGCCAAATTCGTCCAGGAATCGGAGGGATACTTGTCTTTCAAGCTCAAGTAGTTGTCAGAGGCGGCGACAAAATCACCCTTACCCTCATTCAGACGACCGAGACTGAACAAGATGTGTGGCTCAAACTCGCATTCTCCACTGGACAGAGCCTTTTCATAGTAGCGAATAGCGGCATCCACATCGACAAGCTCCTCGGAACACACCGCAGCGTTGTAGTAGCAAATGGGAGCAGTGTACCCTGCATCCTTGGTTGCAGCCGACTCAAGCCAGCAGTCACGGGCCTCGCTCCACTTGCCCTGGCTGAAATACACCTCTGCAGCGGCCATATTGGCACGGAGTCCCACAATATTTCCCTTGTTCTTTCCTGCCAGGTCAAGGAGCTGGGGCAATGCAACCTCCCGGGCAGCATCAATGGAAGCATCGTCAGAAGCTGTTGACGCAGCCTTTGTCATGGTATAGACGATACTATCTAGCTGATTCAGTCCCTTCTCATGGGATGAAGTGGACATCGAGGAAAAAATTCCCCATACAATCGCTACAACAAAAAGCGCAATAATTACACCAATGAACAGAACACGATACTTAGTCAAAAAACCGCCAATATTGTCGGCAAAGGACTTTTTCTCTTCTGTATTCTTTTCAACCATACAAGCTCCTTGCATATTAACGGATATGCAGCTCGTTCAACAAACGAGATACATAAGTCCGTTGAATTCCTAGAATTTTTCCCGCCTCCGTCTGGTTCCATGAAGTTTCATCCAGAATGCGGGTTATATATGCCTTCTTAAACTTGTTGACGGCAGTCTTCAAAGACCGGTCGTCACCGCTCAAGTCAAGGTCATACACAATGTCACCCTGCTGGCTGCCCGGCTGGCCTGTTATAGCAGTGGACTGCAGACGCAGGTCATCGGCCCTGATAATGGGTGGCTTCCCCAACACACAGGCCCGTTCAATGGTGTTCTCCAGCTCCCTGACATTTCCCGGCCAATAATAGGCATGGAGAGCCTTCAGGGCATCCTCGGAAAAACCCACAAAATTCTTCTTTACCTCACCACTGAACTTATGGCAGAAGAAGGTTGCCAACGGCTCAATATCATCCTTTCTGTTCCTCAGGGGTGGCACATGGAGCGGCAAAACGTTCAGTCGATAGAACAAGTCCTGCCGAAACGTACCCTCTTGTACCATAGCCTCAAGGTCTCGGTTTGTAGCTGCCACAATGCGAACATCCACCGAAATGGTCTCGCTGGAACCCACCTTCTCAAAGCTCTTTGTTTGCAGAACACGCAACAATTTTGCCTGCAGGTCCAGCGGCAGCTCCCCTATCTCATCAAGGAAGATAGTTCCACCGTCAGCGGCCTCAAACCGACCAGTGCGATTGCTCACCGCATTGGTAAAGGCACCCTTCACATGACCAAAAAGCTCACTCTCCAGCAACTGGGGAGACAAGGCCGCACAGTTCACCCGAACAAAGGGTTTGTCCGATCTATCACTTTTCAGGTGCAACTGCTCCGCAAAGAGCTCCTTACCCACCCCGCTTTCTCCAAGAATCAGCACAGAGATGTTTGTCTGGGCCACCTCATTCAGGGTAGACACCAAGTCAAGCATTACAGGACTGTGGGCCAAGAAGCTGTGGTACCCCATACCGGAATCAATCACATTTCGCAGCAAGGTATTCTCTTCCTGAACACGATGGAATTTCCCTGCCACCTCGTAGGCGATACCAGCTTGGGTACCTAAAAACTCCAGCACGCTCAGGTCAGCTTGGGTAAATTTCTGTCCATATATCTTGTTGATGAGTTGGATAACACCAACACAGGAATTCCGTGCCCGCAGGGGAATGGCAATCATGTTTTCTGTTTTATACCCAGTCCTGTCCTGTACCGTCGGAAAGAAGCGACAGTCTGCCTGAACATCATCCACAATCAGGCTCTCGTTGTTTTTGAAAACCCATCCAGCAATGCTGTTGTTGATGTCTACGGGAATGGACATAACCTTGGAACCAGCAGGCCCCAAAGCAATTCTGAAATTCAAGACAGTATTCCCCTGCTCAGGAAGAAAGAGTGATGATGACTCGCATTCAACGAGACGCATTGCTGACTCGAGGATATGAACCAACAATGCGTCAAAGTCGAGAGTATTGGAACTAATCAAAGAATTTATTTCGATGAGCGTCTTGAGTCTGTCTATTTCAAAAGCTTCAGAATTCATTCCGCCCACCGAAACAAAACTTAGTTATTCTTATTCTTCAGAAGATCTCCAAGGGTGAAAGCCCCATCATTGTCATCATCGACGGAAGACATATACTGAGAAATTTCATCCCGCTGCTGCTTCCGCTTGAACTCCTTCACGGAGAAGGCTGCCTTCTGCTTGTCGGGGTTCACATCGACTACGTACACGTTGATCTTGTCGCCCACGTTATACTTCTTCACAGCCTCTTCGAAGGTCTCCTCACGGCTCTCGCTGAGATTGGACTTGTTCACCAATCCCTCGATACCACCGGGTGCCCGGACAAAGATACCGAAGTCAGCGATGGAAACAACCTCACCCTCCAGTGTTGAGCCAGGCTTGTAGGTAGCGCAGAACTGCTGCCATGGATCCTCAGAAAGCTGCTTGACGCCGAGGCGGATGCGATGATTCTCGGAATCGCTCTCGATAACCACCACCTCAATCTCCTGGCCAACAGACAACTCGCTGCCAGGATGCTTCACCTTCTTTGTCCAGGAAAGGTCATCGGCATGGAGGAATCCATCAATTCCCTCCTCCAGCTCAACAAAGGCACCAGCATTAGTCACCTTCACCACCTTTCTGGTAAGGCGGGTACCCACAGGATACTTCTCGGTGATGGAGTTCCAAGGATTGTCAGTAACCTGCTTCAATCCCAATGAAACACGACCGGCCTGGATATCATAACCCAGCACCATGCACTCCACCTTGTCGCCAATCTTCACCATGTCGGAAGCCTTGCTGACCTTCTTCACCCAGGAGAACTCACTGATGTGAGCCAATCCCTCGATGCCCTCCTCCAGCTCGATGAAGGCACCAAAATCGGTAAGCTTAGTAACCGTACCAGTCACCTTGTCTTCCACATGATACTTGTCCTCGAAATGCAACCAAGGATCCTCGGTAAAGTGCTTCAGGGAGAGGTTGATGCGCTTCTCTTCAGGATCGAGACGAATAACCTTCAGCTCGATTTCCTGCCCCTTCTTTACGAAGTCCTTGGGGCGAGTTACATGACCCCAGCTCATGTCATTGATGTGCAGCAGTCCGTCAAAGCCACCCAAATCGATGAAGGCACCGAAACTGGTGAAGCTCTTGACGGTACCCTTTACGGTGTCGCCGATGGACACATCGTTGAAGAAGGCCTCCCGGTTGGACTCCATGGACTCCTCAAGGTACTTGCGGCGGTTAACCACTACGTTTGCCTTGTTGTCGCTGTAAAGGCGCTCCACGTAGAACTTGCTGGTAAGACCCAACAGCTTCTCGGCCTTCTCCACCTTCTGGCTGTCGGACTGACTGATGGGCAGGAATGCCTTGATACCACTACCAAGGTTTACATCATATCCACCCTTCACCACCTTCTCGATGGTACCATCAACAGGAGTCTTATCGTTCATTGCCTGGCGGAGGCTCTTCCACAGCTGCTTCACGTCAGCCTTCTGCTTGGAAACGATAACCTCGCCGTGCTTATTTTCTTTCATTACAAGTACAACGGATACCGTATCATTCACTTCCGGCAATTCGGTGAATTCATTGGTAGAAATCTTACCCTCTGACTTACAACCTACATCAACATACACATACTCAGGGGTAACCTGAACTACGATACCGTCTACTAACTGTCCTTCCTCAAGAGACTCAAAGCTTTTGAGTGTCTCTTCCTGCAATTGTGTCTGAATGTTTTCCTTCTTGGCGACATTCTTTTCCACTTCCATCTGATCCATAACAAACCCTTAATCGTGAATTTTATGCAATATTATCTCACAAACCTGTTCAATCGTCAAGTCCGATGTATCAATATATGTTGCGTCAGGGGAAATTTTCAAGGCACCTTCAGCTTTTGCCTTGTCAATCTCGTCCCGCTGGCGGATGGTCTCCTTGATTTCCTCCAAGGAAAGCTTGCTGACTCCCTGGTTGAAGCGTCGGAGAGCCTGCACATCAATAGAAGCATCAAGGTAGAACTTGTGCTCTGCGTCGGGAAACACCACGGTGGTCATGTCACGGCCCTCGCAGACAATGCTCAGCGATTCGGTGATGTGGCGGATCTTCTCGTTAACGATGTGCCGTAGGGGAATAATAGAAGATACCTGGGCTGTGTGGGCGTCCACCTGGTCAGTGTGCAGCTGATCCTCCACGTCCTCGCCATTGATAACCAGCCGTGAATCCACATAGTCGATATCCAGGGAACGGGCCAGCTGGACGACAGCCTCATGATCGCTGATATCCTGACCTGAGCGCAGCAGACTCAGGGTGATCCCCCGATAGAAGCTGCCGGAATTCAGGAAGGTGATGTTCAACCTGTCCGCAATAATCTTTGCCACGGTACTCTTGCCACATCCAGCAGGTCCGTCTATTGCCACAACCATGATGGCCTCCTTAGTGGTTAATATGAAGACAAATCCAAGTATCTATGAAGCCAGATGGATTTAATCCTTGTTGCACAATGCAATGAGATCCGCCACCTGGGATGCATCCAGCTCCCGGAAGCCCCCCTCCGGCAGGGAATCCATGTTCAGGTTGCCGATGCGAACCCGGGTGAGGCGGCGGATGGAAACATCGAAGTGCTGGAACACCCGTCGAATCTCTCGGTTCTTTCCCTCGATCAGTACCACGATGAGCCGCCGGGGATGAACCAAACGGGCCTCCAGGCAACGGTAGAACACCCCCTCAATCCTGATGCCACGGCAGAATTTGTCCACCAATGCCTGGGGGATGGGAGACACCGCATCCACCACGTACTCCTTCTCGATTTGCGAGGAGGGATGGGATACGGTGGCGGCAAAGTCGCCGTCGTTGGTGAAAAGCACCAGCCCCTGGGAGAACATATCCAGACGACCAACGTTATACAGGCGCTCAGAAAAGTGGGGAGCCAGCAGGTCGGCGGCGGTGGAGCGGCCCTTCTCGTCGGACAGGGAACAGACGTAGCCAGCAGGCTTGTTCAAAAGGATGTACCGCTTCTTCTCCTCCGCCACCACAGGTTTTCCGTCAAAGAGCACCTGGTCTCCCGGAAAGACCTTGGTGCCGGGGACAGTCACCACCTGACCGTTGACAGTGATCCGACCGGCTGCAATAAGCTCCTCGCAGGCACGGCGACTGGCAACACCACCGTGGGCAAGGAAGACCTGGAGCCGAAGCCCCTTCTCCTGCGTGCTGCCGTCGGAGGAGTTGGAGACTGGCTCACCATCGGAACCGGCGGCCTTCTTTACAAAGCGGGATGCGGAATTATCGGGCAAGCTCAAACCTCTCGCTTTCAGTTTCATCCAGCCGGGGCAGGTCAGCGATGCTGTTGAGCCTGAACAACTGGAGGAAGTCCTTGGTGGTACCGAACTGCACTGGCTTTCCCGGCACATCCTTCTTTCCCACCTCCTTAATGAGATTCCGCTCCACGAGGATGCGGATCATGTTGTCGGCGGAGACTCCACGGAGGGCCTCGATTTCCGCCCTGGTTATGGGCTGGGAATAGGCGATGATGGCCAAGGTCTCCATGGCGGCCCTGGAAAGCTTGCCCTCGCTCTTTTTGCCGTAGCGTTCCTTCAAAAAATTCCACAGGTCCTTCTTAGGCGTCAGGGACCAGCCGCCGGAAATCTGCACCAGTTCGATGCCAGAATCCTCCGCCACATATTTTTCCCTCAGCCGCTCCAGGGCAATCTGCACCACGTCCTCGGACAGATCGGAGATTCTGGCCAGATTCTGCTGGCTCTGGGGCTCCGACTCCAAGAACAGGATGGCCTCCACCAGGGCGGTCTCCTTATTCAAGGTAGGTTCTGTATCCAATGCAAACTCCTTGTAGATTTTACGCTGCCTTGTAGGGGCAGATTTTTATGTCCCCGAACATCCTGTTCTGGTAGATACAGGCCACCTTGAACTTCACCGCCTCCAGAATTGCCATGAAGGCACACACCACGTCAAGGACATTTCCTTTCCGAGTAATGAGATCGGTAAAGAAGCACTCTCCCCGCTCGTCCAGAAACTCGTGCATCAGGGTAATCTTCTCGTTGACGGAAATCTCTTCGTACATGTCCAGAATCTTCTCCGAGGAGTAGGAGGACACCAAGCTCTTGAAAATCTTCTGCATGTCCTGCAGCAAATCCCAGGTGTCCAGCTTTTCCCACAGGTTGTCCTCCTCAAAGGGCAGCACCCGCTGAATCTTCTTCCGCTCAAAGCTCCAATCCGCCTCGTCCTCCTTCTCCTCCATGAGGGAAGAAAGCTTCTTGAACTTCTGGTACTCGATGAGCTTCTCCACCAGCTCCTGACGGGGATCCTCCAGCTCCTCCTCACCGAAGGAAATCTCCACCGGCAGCAGCATCCGGGACTTGATGTATATCAGATCCGAGGCCATGGAATAGAAGTCCGTCAGATTCTCCAGGTCTGTCGTGACGGCAAAATCAAGATACTCAAGAAATTGCTCCGTAATCTGGCCAATAGGGATGTCGTAGATGTTCACCTCGTTCTTCTTGATGAGAAACAGCAGCACATCAAGTGGCCCGTCAAATTCATCGAGTGAGAAATTCCTGCCGTCGCTAGCTTTCTGCTGGGCCTCCAGCACCAATTCCGCTGCCGATACCGTCTGATTCATTGTTTTCCTCCCACAAGCCGGAATCCTCTGGCAGTCTCTCAATCTCCTGATGGGAAAGGGAAGCCAGACATTCACTGTAAAAAGACTTGTCTATACTTAAATCGGCATTCTGGGAAAAAACTTCAAGCATGGGCACTAGAACGAAGGCCCGCTCCTGCAGCCTGGGATGGGGAATCACCAGATCCGGCTCCGAGACACGATGGTGACCAAAGAGCTCGATGTCCACATCCAGCGACCGCGGACCGTTGGAGAACTCCTTGGCCCTGTCTCGGCCCAGCTGGGTCTCCACCTGATGGATGAATTCCAGCAGCTGGCGGGGGCTGCCGGAAAAACGGCCTGCCACCACCATGTTCCAGAAATCCTCCTGATTATGGTAGTACATGGGTGCCGTGCGGTAGAGACTGGAACGCACCAGTCCTGCCACCCGCTGGGAAAGCAGCTGGCAGGCTGACTCTAGCAGCTGAGGGCAGGTCATCCCCCCGTAGCTGCGGTTGGTCCCCAGCCCCAGTACCACCACCTCAGCAGCCCCATTCCCGGCAGCGGCGCCAGCCAAAGCCATACCACTGGCCAGGTCATTGGGATTAGAACAACTCATCGGGAATGGGAGGAACGGAACCAGCCCCACCGGCGGTGGCGGCACTTGACGCACCAGTGGCATCAGAGCCAGCTGCGGCTCCAGCGGAGGAAGCGGCACCTTCGGTGGCAGCCTTGCCACTGGCGCTACCAGCAGCCTTTCCGGAGCCAGCCTTGCCCTTGGACTCCTTCTCGTCCTTGTTCTTCAGCACCTGGCCGGGGAACATCTTTTCCCGCAGCTTCACCTCGATTTCCTTGGTGAAATCAGGGTTCTGCTCCAAGAACATCAGGGCATTCTCCCTACCCTGCCCCACCTTCTCCGTCTCGGTGGTGTACCAGGCGCCCTTCTTGTCGATGAGACCATACTTAACCGCACCGTCCAACAGACTGGACATGGCGGAGACACCCTTACCAAAGTAAATGTCCAGCTCCACCTTGCGGAAGGGAGGCGCCACCTTGTTCTTTACAATCTTCACCCGCACACGGTTTCCCACCGCATCCTCGGCCCCCTTTGCATCGATGGACTCAATGCGGCGGATTTCCAAACGGATGGAGGAATAGAACTTCAGGGCATTACCACCGGTGGTGGTCTCAGGGTTGCCGAACATGACGCCAATCTTCATGCGAATCTGGTTGATGAACACCAGGATACACTTTGACTTTCCGATAATGGCGGTGAGCTTACGCAGGGCCTGGCTCATGAGGCGGGCTTGGAGTCCCATGTGGGAGTCTCCCATGTCGCCCTCGATTTCAGCCTGGGGCGTCAAGGCAGCCACAGAGTCCACCACGATGATGTCCACAGCACCGGAGCGCACCAGGCTCTCGGCAATTTCCAGCGCCTGCTCACCAGTATCTGGCTGGGAAACCCACAGCTCATCGATGTTTACACCAAGATTCTTTGCATAGACGGGATCAAGGGCGTGCTCTGCATCGATGAAGGCGGCGATGCCACCCATCTTCTGGGCCTCAGCAATGGCATGAAGGGCTAGTGTCGTCTTACCAGAGGATTCCGGACCATACATCTCGATGATTCGCCCCTTAGGATAACCGCCCACACCAAGGGCCTCATCCAAAAGAATAGAACCAGAGGGAACAACCTCCACCCCGGAGGCATCGGTGCTGGTCCCCAGCTTCATCAGGGAACCGGAACCAAACTGCTTTTCAATCTGGAGACGGGCAGCCTCCAAAGCCTTCATCTTCTCCGACATGTCTGCCGGCACATTCATTTCCATTGACATCTTTGCCACCTTTCATTTTCCTCCCGTAGTAATTATAGGTGTAATCCATGGGTTTTGGTGCATTTTCTGAAAAATAT
>CAMGSV010000104.1 GCA_946061495.1 uncultured Spirochaetales bacterium
ATCTCACCTACACATCCCGCATGATGGAATGCCGCCGTGACGGTTATGAAGAAGGCATCTCCATCGGGCTGGAGCGGGGTGCCTACCAGAACAAGCTGGAGACGGCACGGAGCTTGCTTGCATACGGTGATGCTCCAGAAAAAGTTGCCCTGTGCACCGGTCTCTCGCTGGAGATTGTTCAGCAGTTGGAACGGGAAGTCAGCCCCAAGCCCTAGCACATCCCTGACTCCATCCCACGTCCTGCCAATCACCGCCTCCCGTCAAATTCAGCGTAGGCGTAGGCGTTGTGGTTGTGGATGCTCTCGTAGTTCTCCGCCTCCACACTGAACCAGCGGAAACTGCGGAAGCCCTGCAGCGCCAGGTACACCTCCCGCACCACATCCTCCACAAAGCGGGGGTTCTCGTAGGCGGTCTCCGTCACGAACTTCTCGTCGGAGCGCTTCAACACAGAATACAGGCCCGACGAGGCGGCTCCCTCCACCAGAGCAATCACATCTTCTATCCAGAAAAAGCCTGTGCTCTCCAGCTTCACCACCACCGTGCCCCGCTGGTTGTGGGCGCCGTACTGACTGATGGCCTTGGAGCAGGGACACAAGGTGGTGACAGGAACTTCAATCGATACCAGGAAATGGCTTTCTCCACCAAGACTCACCTGCCCCTCGTAAGTGCAGCGGTAGGCCATCATGCCCTTCTGACCAGACACCGGGGCGGATTTTTCCACAAAGAAGGGAAAGCCGATGGATCCAAAGGCACGCTCCGCCTCCAGCCTGCAGCGAATCTCCTCCAGCAGCACCAAAAACTGCCGCATGGACAGGTCGCTGTGGTACTTGTGGAAAATCTCGATGAAGCGGCTCATGTGGGTTCCCTTGAAGTGCTGGGGCAGGTTCACGAAAAGATCCACCACGGCACTGGTTGTCTGGGTCTTGTTGGCCTTGTCCAGCACCTTGATGGGATACTCAAGCCCCTTGATGCCCACCTTCTGCAGGGGAACGTCCCGGTGGTCGGCCTCACTCTGGATATCTATCATGGAAAATTACCGTCCCCTACTCAAGGAGGCTCGTGCGGCTTCCACCGTGTTCATCATCAGCATAGCGATGGTCATGGGGCCCACACCACGAGGCACCGGCGTGATATAGGATGCAACCTCCTTCACCGCCTCAAAGTCCACGTCGCCGCACAGACGGAAGCCGCTCTTCTTGGTGGCGTCGGGAATGCGGTTCACCCCCACGTCAATCACCACGGCGCCCTCCTTCACCATGTGGGCCTTCACCATGCCGGGAGAGCCGGCCGCCGCAATGAGGATATCCGCCTGTCGGGTGAAGGAGGCCAAATCCTTGGTGCCGGTGTGGCACAGGGTAACAGTGGCGTTATATTCCCGGCGGGTCAAAAGCACGGAAAGGGGCTTTCCCACGATATTGGAGCGTCCCACAATGACGGCGTGCTTGCCGGCAGTGGGAATGCCCATAGTCTGCAGCAGCACCAGCACTCCATGGGGTGTGCAGGGCAGATAGGATTTGCGTCCAATCATCATGTTGCCCACGTTCACGGGATGAAAGCCGTCCACATCCTTTTCCGGCCTGATGGCCATAATCACCTTGTCCTCGTCAATATGACTGGGCAGGGGCAGCTGCACCAGAATGCCATGCACACTGTCGTCTTGGTTCAGCTCCTCAATCAACCCCAGCAGGTCAAATTCAGTCGTGTCCCCAGGGAGGCGAATGTCCTTGCCCAGCATTCCAGCCTCCTCCAAGGCCCGCTCCTTGGCGGTAACGTAAGACACGCTGGCAGGATTCTCACCCACCAATACCACTGCCAGACAGGGAGCGATTCCCTGAAGCCCCAACTCCGCTGCCTCTTCCGCTGCCTTGTGGCGAACCTGCTGGGCGATGGAAAAACCGTCGATAATCTCTGCACTCATGATGAATCCTCTTTCGGGAAGACTGTAACGGAAGGCCTCTTCCCATTGTTTTCAACGTATGGTGCCGACGCACATTCTGTCATCAGCACCCTTAAAATGAAGGTGTTTTAGGAATACTTCCCTTAAACACCAAAATACAGTATAGTTAGACTATATCGCATTATCACTTTTTTTGCTACCAGAGAGGTTTTATGAAACGTCTTTCCATCCTGCTTTGTCTCCTGTGCATAGGCGGCAGCCTTTTGGCCGCCCAAGCGGCACTCACTGAAGCACCAGCTGAAGACAACATCAGTGTCCAAGAATCACCAGAGGAAGCCCAATCAGATGTTGCGGATGCCCCCGTCCCCCCCGCAGACGAGGCCACTGCGGAGCCTGACGATTCCGAAGCTCTGGAAGGGGACAATCCCTCCGATGACAGCGCCACCGCACAGGATGATCTATACGTGGAGGACGAAGAGTTCATCTACAAGATGAACCAGAAGGGGGATCAGTTCATAAAGATTGGCCTCATGGTGGACATTCCCCTGAGACCTGCAACAAAGCAGCTGAAGGTGGGTGGATCAGGAACACTGGGATACATGCGGTTTCTCAACAGCAACCTTGCTGTAGGTGGTGACGCCAGCTTTGCCTACATGACCACCATCGGAAAGAACGTGTTCACCTGCATCCCCTTGATGGCAAAAGTGATGTACCAGTTTACGATGGGTAAATTTGAGATTCCCCTCACCTTGGGAATCGGTGGAGCTTTCCAAAATTATCTGGGCGACACCTATTTTGGCCTCATCATCAAGCCTGAGGCAGGTGTTTTTTTCAGGTACTCTCCCAGCTGGTCCTTTGGAGCCAATGTGGGTTGGAATTTGATGCCCCAGTGGACAAAGGACTCATCCTATTTCGGTGTAATTATGGATGCAGGAATTACCGCCAGGTACCACTTCTAACAGGAGCAAGAAATGAAGAGGAAATATATTGTTACCCTGCTGCTGATTGCCGCAGCCACCACCAGCTTCTTTGGATGCAAGAACGGCCTGACCATGTTCGAACAGATTGACCAGGAAACAAAGTTGGAGGATGCCGTCATCACCGGCGTGGTGAACTCCCTGGTGAAATTCAACAGCAAGCTCTATGCCAGCGACGGCAACCTGTACACAAAGAACGAGAACGATGTCCGTAAATGGAGCAAAATAAGTGGTCCTGCAGGCACCATCGTCAAGCTAGCCGCCGACTCCACCAATCTCTATGCATTAAATGAAGATAAAGTCTTGTACACCTCCACCAATGCAGACTCATGGACACAGGTGGACACCACCTCCATGGGAACGATACAGACAATTTTCTGGGATGGAGCCAGTGCTCCCACCACATACGTGAAGGCTACATCAGGTTCCTTTTATAAGCTTGCCGGCAGTACAACGCCAACCGCTGCTAACGACATCATCTCTGACGTGCTGCTGAAAACCGACAAGGGAACCTACACCGCAAAGGATGGTGCTATCACTGGCTCTAATAACCTTGGTTCAGTCCCAGATTTGGGAACCGTCTGGTCTCTCACCCATTCCCAAGTGGACAATGCTATCTATGCTGGAACCAGCAAGGGGCTGAAGAAGCTTCCGTTGGATGAAGCAGGAAAACTCTCAGGCAAGTCACAAGATCCGCCCGGCAACTGGGGAGCAACCATCAAGGAGTATGAGGCATACGCCGTTCTGGCAACGGGAACAGACAGCTCCGATTCTGCCCTCTACAGCAGTACCATCGCCACCGGTTCCGCCAACGCAAAGGTCAACGGACTGTGGGGCTACTACTACAGCCGACGGGACAACTGGAACCGGGAATAAGAGGGTTCACCAAGACCCAATCCAGCGGCCATGGACTTGTTTGAAGACCGGCAGACAGCAAAGGAGCCTCTTGCCGCCCGTATGCGCCCCCGCACCCTGGACGAGTACATCGGGCAGGAGCATATTGTTGGCAAGGGGCGGCTGCTGAGACGGGCCATTGCCGCAGACCAGCTCACCTCCGTCATCTTCTACGGCCCGCCCGGCACCGGCAAGACCACCCTGGCACGGGTTATCGCCAACCACACCAAGAGCAACTTTATCACACTGAACGCCGTCCTCACCGGGGTGCAGAACATCCGGGAGGCCATCGCCCAGGCGGAGGAGCACTACAAGCTCTACAGCCGCCGCACCATCCTCTTTGTGGACGAGGTGCACCGCTGGAACCGCTCCCAACAGGACGCCCTGCTGCCCTGGGTGGAAAACGGCACCATCATTCTGGTGGGAGCCACCACAGAAAATCCCTTCTTCGAGGTGAACAAGGCCCTGGTCAGCAGGAGCCGTGTCTTTCAGCTGCTGCCACTGGAGCGCCGACACCTGGTTCAGGCAGCCACCGCCGCACTGCAGGACAGGGAGCGGGGCTACGGCCGCTGGCAGGTGGAGTTTGAGGCGGGAGCCTTGGAGCATCTGGTGGACACCGCCAACGGCGATGCCCGCAGCCTTCTGAACGCACTGGAGCTGGCGGTGGAAACCACCCCGGAGCGCTGGGAGCCGGAGGGAAATCCGCCCCGCCCCGCACTGGGAAGCACCATCTACATCAGCAGGGAGACGGCGGAGGAAAGCATCCAGAAAAAGGTGGTGCTCTACGACCGGGACGGCGACTACCACTACGACGTCATCAGTGCCTTCATCAAAAGCCTGCGGGGACGGGACCCTGACGCAGCCCTGTACTGGCTGGCACGAATGGTGGCGGCGGGAGAGGATCCGGGATTCATCTTCCGCCGCATGCTGATTTCAGCCTGCGAGGATACTGGCTTGGCTGACCCCATGGCCGTCTCTGTGGTGGAGTCCTGCGCCGCCGCCTTTGACCGGGTTGGCCTGCCGGAGGGACGCTACCATCTGGCCCACGCCGCCCTCTACCTTGCCACCGCCCCCAAGTCCAACAGCTCCCTGGCCTTCTTCGATGCCCTGGCGGCGGTGGAACGGGAGGATGCCGAGGTTCCCAACCACCTGAAGGACGGCAACCGTGATGCCAAGGGCTTTGGCCACGGAGCAGGCTATCTCTATCCCCATGCCTACACCGACCACTGGGTGGCCCAGCAATATCTTCCCGATGCCCTCAACGGACGGGTCTTCTACAATCCCAGCACCCAGGGCTACGAAAAGTCTATCCGTCAAGAAGTGCTGGCCCGACGGGAAGCCCAGATTGCTGCTGTGCTGGAGGAGGAGTCAGTGCTGGTAGGTAGGGCTGGAGGTGCAGCCTCCGGTGCAGGTCAGGACAATCTTGAAAACCTGTGGTGGCAGACGGAGCACTTCAAGGTGAATCCCACCAGAGAGGGCGGCAATCTCACCTACAGCCCAGAGAACAGGGCCCAGAACCAGGCCATTTCCCGGGCGGAGGCTGAATGGCGGCGGCGGGTCATGAGCAACAAGGCCCAGATTCTGCAGGAGCTACGGCATACCCTCATGACACTGGCCGCACCAAGCCGTCACAGCCGCCACTTCATCTGGGGCGTGGACGACGGCCTTTTGATTTGGGAATGCCTGCGAAAAAGCCCGGAAGGCTTGGTGGCGGGGGTCTGCTCCAGTGCCGCCGGAATGGAAATTCTCCAGCAATACAGCCGCACGCTGGAGGAGCTGAGTAAGCCTCAGCTGGCCCTGCTGGAGGAAATCGCTCCTGAGGGGCTGGAGCCAGGCTCCTTCATTATCCCCCCCAGCCACTGGGATGAGGCACCCTTTGACCTGCTCTATTTCAGGGACCTCCTCACCACCGCAGACAGTATCCCGGCCTTCTGCACCAGCATCCAGCAGGCCGCCGCCCAGAATCGGCTGGCTCCCGGCTGGAGGATTTTGCTGCACCAAAAGCTTCCCGGTCAAGGCCAGCGGCTGTCCGCCCTGCTGGAAAATCATCGGGGAGCCAGAGGAACCGCATCACAGGACAGGGAGTCTGACCTGCAGCTGGTTCAAAAGCTAGCGGCAGCAGAGGAGGAGTTTTTCACGGACAGGGACAATCCCCTGTTCGGCTGGAACCAGGAGACGGTTTGCCACCAGCTTGCCGTGAATTTTGCCGTGGCCTGCCAGCCCCACCAAATCACCCTACAGCGGAGCCTCAGCCACGCAGAAATCATGCGATGGCTGCATCCCGAACATTCAGCCTACGGCCATCATCTAGCACAGCGGCTCTCTCCCCAGGAGCTGGAGCAGGTCACCAAGCTGCTGCTGACCATTGCCCAGTCTCCCGTGGCATGGAACCAGCAGGCAGCCTATTTCATAATACAGGAAAACTAGCCCACAAAGCAGTCACCGGCGGTCCTTTCCACCGGCAAGCAGGCAGTGTACCGCTCCATATACGTGGCAAATCCCGCAACATCCTCAGCCTGAGGTTCCACAGTGGACAGGGCCATACTGGAGAAGTATTTTTTTGCAGGAATTCATCCAAGCTGGAAAACCTGTGCTTCTCCAGCATATAGTCCGCCAAAACGTCTATCCCCCAGGCACCACCCTCTCCCGCCGTCTCCAGCACGGAAACAGGAAAGCCCAAGGCGGTCATCATCCGCTGGGAAGGCTCCGGGGTCTTGAACAAGCCGCCGTGACCCACCAACTCCCGCAGCTCCACACCTTCCCGCTGCACCAGCACATCAAGCCCCAGCTTCAAGGTTGCCATGGAACTGTACAAAAGGCTTCTGGCAAAATTCCCCAGGGTGAACCTGCTGTCCGGCAGCCGCATGAACAGGGGTCTTCCTTGGTCAAGACTCACCAGATGCTCCCCAGACAGGAAGTTGTAGCTCAACAGGCCGCCGCAGCTGGATTCTATAGTGGAGCTGCACCTCGTGGGCCAGTTTTCTGAAGCTTTCCTGCACACCAAGCTGCACCTGGTCCAGATGATAGGTCCAGATGCCATCCTCCAGCTGGTTCTCCCAGTCAAAGCCACCAGTGGCAATCACCTCTCCTGAAGCCTGGGCCAGCAGCACCGACTTTATCCTGGTGGAGCCCAGCTCAATTCCCAAAACGACCTGTCCCGCCATGAGGGCAGCATACATCTCTTCCCGTGTCATGCTTCCAGTATACCATTGAACAAGGAACTTTTGGAGAAAAAAGCCCCCAAAAATGGCGGGTGACCGCAAAACGCTTTTGTGGAGGTTATAATGCAGGAACAGGACTATACCTGTTCTCCTTTGTTCATTTGGATTTGTGATCTAACGCCAAACCAATCAACCGATCTGCTTGGTCAGCCATAAACAGCGGGATGTTTAGCACATCATCGTCCAGCTTCAAATTACCAAGCGAGAATCGAACACGGAGCTTCACTTTATCCGGGAACAATTCCTTGAATTTTCTGAGACTCTTGCTTGCTAAATTCGCTTCGGACTTTACTTCGATAGGGAAAATGTCATTCTCTCGTTGAATCAGAAAATCCACTTCATAGGGAGGATTATTCTGTGACCAATAACGAGGCAGCACCTCAAACTGCGTAATCAAAGTTTGCACTACATAGTTTTCGGTTAAGGCTCCCTTGAACTCGGTGAACAGGCGGTTGCCTTCGCCAAAAGCCGTAGGAGCCAGCTGTGCCAGACGGCGGAGCAGCCCTACATCCACCAAATAGAGCTTGAACGCAGACAGATCGTCATAAGCGGCTACAGGAAGGCTGGGAGCGCTGCTGCGGTAGATCTTATGCACCAGGCGGGCATCTACCAGCCATTGCAGCGCATCCTCATATTCACGGGCTCTTGCGCCTTCCTTGACAACCTTATAAATAAACTTCTTGTTCTCTCTTGCCAACTGAGAGGGAACAGATCTCCAGACCATAGAAATCTTTGGAAACTCGGCAAGGTTGGGATGCTTGGCAAAGTCACGCTCGTAAGCACCGATGATATCGGACAGAGCTTCCTGCATGGCAGATACGTCACGGGCCTCCGTCCACATCTTTACCGATTCCGGCATACCTCCGGTAACATAGTACATCTTTAATTTCTCATACAGCAGATTGAAAAAAGCATCGGGAATTGGATCAAGTGTATCCACGCCTTCCAAAAATTTCACAAGGTTCTCATCACCGTTTGCGAGAAGAAACTCAGTAAAAGTCATAGGGTCGATCTGCATGAAGTTGACCTTTCCCACAGGGAAAGACGAAGGCTTAGCCAGAGCAATGCCAAGCAGCGAACCTGCACAGGCAATGTGATACTGCGGAGCATTCTCACAGAAATACTTCATAGCATTTATGACCTTGGGGCAGTCCTGCACCTCGTCAAAAATAATGAGCGTCTTTTCGGGCAGAATCTTATAGCCGCTGGCCAGCATCAGATTCTGCAGAAGCCGGTCCACATCCCTGGTAGTTTCAAAGAACTGTTTGTATTCTTCGTTTTCATCAAAGTTGAAATAGGCGGTATTTTCATAATAGCGTCTGCCGAACTCTTTCAGAATCCAGGTCTTACCCACCTGACGCACCCCCCCTCAGAATCAGCGGCTTGCGATAGGGTGAATTCTTCCATTCAAGCAGTTTATTCAATATTAGTCGTTCCATAAAAACACTCCCTCACACTATTATTGGAGTTTTGAGGTTTTTCAATCACACTATTATTATACTTAGAACTTGTGAACAAATCAAGGAATATACGAACTCATAAATATTCTTGTGTGTAAAATCACATAATTATAGACAACCAGACAGGATGAGCTTTGAAAGGGACTTTTGGAAAAAAAGACCCCAGGAAATCCGGAGGCCACTGAAAAAGTCCGTTAAAGGCTGAATTTACAAACACCACCTAAATAG
>CAMGSV010000105.1 GCA_946061495.1 uncultured Spirochaetales bacterium
GATGTTTAATATAATCTACCTTGGAAATCCAGGCAAAGTATTTACAATTTAAATTCTTAGGCTTGGTATGCCTCTAGCGTTGTTTTGCGTCAATTATGGAGGTATTTATGACAATTCAACAACTACAACAAAATCTCAACTTTATCAAGAAAATAATTGGTTTTGAGAATTTCCCCGACAACAAAGAAAACCTGCTCATCCAAGCTTTTGTTCGGCGTTCGTACTCACAAGAGCATCCTGAATGGCAACATAACCAAGTCCTCGAATTTATTGGTGATTCTGTACTAGACGCATATTTTGTTCGGAAGATGTGTCTTCCACAGAACAATGTATTTGGTTAATTTACAAAGAAATATCAGTTTGTCTCTACAAAAACCGAAGGTGAGTTGACAAAAATAAAGGCGGATTATGTAAACGGTACAGTGCTTGCACGGCACATCGACAACTTGAACCTTGCACAATTCTTGATTCTTGGCAAGGCTGACGAGAACAATAATGTCCGCAACAAACAAGCCGTAAAAGAAGATTTGTTTGAGTCGATTATTGGAGCTGTTGCGCTGGCCAGCAATTTTCAGAATGAAGTAATCGACGAGGTTTGCGAGAGGATGCTGGAACTGAAACCACAGGAACAAGATGCCAGCAAAAAACAGAAGGTCAAGGAAATGAGGAGATTGACAGGTTCTCCAGATGCCATCAGCCTTGATAATGCCATCAACAAGTTGCTGTTGCTGGCACAAAAGAAATATATATCAGTCCCATTGTACTCAAACCCACAAAAGCCTATTGAATTTGATGATAATGGTTACCCGGTTTGGGAAATATTCTGTAAAGTTCAGGAATATCAACAATATTGGACTTCTAAAGGGTCTTCAAAAAAAGAAGCAAAACAAGCTGCTGCATATCACTTATTGTGTTACACAATCCTCGAATATAAACAGGAATAAAACTCATGACAACCAGAAAAGACAAAACAATTATCGCCGTTTCTGCTGGTCAAGAAACGCCTAAAAAGGCTGACAACATCATAAATCGCCATGTCCGGTATTTAAACTATGGATTGCTTGGTCTTGTAACACTACTCAAAGAGCAGCTTGGTATAAATATCATTATGATTCAGGGTAATTATGATTCACCTGAAATGGTTCTGAATAAATTATGTTTATCTGGATTAGATATAGAAAGAGACTGCGAGTGCTTTTTGTTGTCAATTCCGAGCGTATATTCTATACCTTGGTGCCAGAAATTTTGCAAGCTCATAAAATCCTGTTATGGGAAAAAGATTATTGCTGGGGGACGATGGGTTGTTGACAGCAATCCAACTTGGATACGATCCAAGTTGAGATTTGTGGATTTAATCATCGAAGGGTTTGGAGAAAGAAGACTTGCCGAACTATTTCAACCTGTTGACAAGCACATTGAAGTACCAAGTGGAGAGTCCAAAGTCTTTGATACACTAAATTATGAACTCTTGATTGATTTCCTGAAGTACCAACCAAGCATAGAGGTTTCTCGTGGATGTGGTTCTGGATGTTCATTTTGCGCAGACAAGAATACAAAACGTCTGTCTAACAAGCCTACAAATATGATAGTCAAAGAGCTGGATTATCTAGAGACATTATTTGATAATTTCTCTGTTTATTTTGAGGCTCCGCACTTCAATTTTCAAAGAGACTGGGTGGAAGAGTTTTACATGAGAATGCTTCTGCGGAAAGTTCAACCAGCATGGAGATGCACAACGAGAGTGGAAGCTATACCAATAAATCAATTGGAAAAACTAAGCAAAACTGGACTCAAAGTGTTGGACATCGGATTAGAAAGTGCCAGCAAGAAACAGCTAATCGCAATGAAAAAAACGAGGGAACCAGAAAAGTATTTAAATATAGCAGAAGAAATATTATATGAGTGTCAAAGAAATAATATTTGGGTTAAATTAAATATCCTCCTGTACGCAGGAGAAACGTCCCAAACTGTCAAGGAAACAGAACTGTGGTTGCTCAAGCATAAAAACCTGATAAAAAGCGTCTCCGTTGGCGGGCTTGTTTATTACAAAAATATGGGCAATGCATCAGAACTGTCTGCACTAGGGGCAAGTATCCCAGAAACAGAAAATATAGAGGAGACTGGTTATGCAAAGTTAAATCTTAGTCCTAAAATCAATTACAAAGATGCAGAAAACATAGCTACAGAAATATCTCGTCGCATAATAACCAAACAAAATTATTTTGATGTAAAATCTATTTCCTATTTTGAGCGAGGGTATACCTTTGAGCAATTCGAGAAAGATATAGAACAATGTGATAAGAATAGTTTGCCCTTTGCCATTGACTAAAAACCTGCTTCTATTGTTGTCAGAAAAGGGCAAAAGCTAACTAGTTTATCTTTCTTGTGAAATTCCGATGAGACCAGTCATTGCGATAATCACTAAATTTCTCTGCATTTTTGGTAGGATTGGCTACATCAAGTGCCCCACCGAAGATTTCTCCCTCGGAATTGCAGAAGAACCAATTATCTGTAGCCTCAAATGTAATAAGCGAGAGGTTTGAACAGCGATTGAAAGCAGCTAATTCTATCGATATAACGCTCGATGGAATAGTAACGGACTTGAGACTATCACAACCTTGAAAGGCAGCAAAGCCAATTGATGTGACACTATCTGGAATCTGGACAGTTTCAAGGGAATCGCATCCCTCAAAAGTATTCCTTGCGATTGCAGTAATAGTATTTGGAATGGATATAGAGCCAAGGGAAATACAGTGGTGAAATGCCATCTCTCCTATGTGGTTGACACTGCTAGGAATTGAGATTGAAATTAATGAGCGGCATCCAGAAAAAGCATTAGCTCCGATTTCACTGACACTTTCTGGGATGTTGATACTGGAGAGTGATGTACATTCAGAGAAGGCTGAGTCTCCAATTTTGATAACACCATTGGGGATAGAGATTGAATTCAATGCAGTACATGATTTGAAAGCACCTTCTTCAATTACAGCAATACTAGATGGTATGCTTATGTCTCCTGTTGCAGAGAGATAAACAAACAAAACTGTACCATCTTTGGAGAGAAGCATCTTCCCTGTAGAATCAGTAGAAAAACATTGGTTTTTGTCATTTACAATGAATTTGCTTAACGAAGTACACCTTTCAAAAGCAGAAGGCTCAATTTTCATAACACTATTTGGAATTGCAAACGAAACTAGGGATGTACACGAGCTGAATGCGCCTTCCTGTATTTCAATTACGCTATCAGGAAGTGTGACTGATGTAAGATTGGGACAATCTGTAAAAGCATATTCCCCAATTGTAGTCACTCCATCTGGGATAGTGACCGAAATCAAAGAATCACAGCAACTCAAAGAGGCAAAACCTATTTCTCTGATACCTTCAGGAATGGAAACAGACCCCGAGGCAGAAGGGTAGCTAATCAATTTCTTTCCATCTTTGGAGAGAAGCATCTTCCCTGTTGAATCAGTAGAAAAATGTTGACTCATATCATCCACTATGAATTGAGTCACTGGGGTATAGTAAGCAAAAGCATCACCAGCAATTTCGGTGACACTAGATGAGATGAACACCGAAGTCAGTGAACTACAGAAAGCAAAGACTGCACTTCCGATGACACTGGAAGAGATGGTGATTTCTTGTAACGAAGTACAGAAACTGAAAGCTTGCCCTTTAATTTCTGTGAGGCTTTCAGGAATGGAGACAGAAACCAACGAACTGCAGTCACTGAAAGCTCCACCCCAAATTGTTTTTACCCCAGGTAGAATAGTGACAGAAACCAACGAGGTACAAAAGCTAAAAGCATTACCCCAGATGTCCGTAACGCTTCCAGGGATTGTAATGGACGTGAGGTTGGTACAACTACAAAAGGCGAAGTTCCCAATTTCTGTAATACTTGCAGGAATGATAACATTTCCTGTGGCGGAAGGATAGGCAAGTAGTTTTTTCCCATCCTTGGACAGAAGCATTCTGCCTGTAGGATCAGAACTGAAATAATGGTTCCTTTCATCTACCGTGAATTTAGTCAATGAGGTACAGCCCTCGAAAGCAGTCTGAGCGATTTGAGTGACACTGGACGGGATGAAAATTCCTGTCAGTGAAGTACAGTTGCGAAAAGCATCAAAACCGATTTCTGTAATACCAACAGATCGTGACAAGTCTAGTTCTACCATAACCCCATTAGGGATATTATGAAGAGATTTGCCAAAATCAACCATGGATTCGACGTAACTGCGTATTACTAACTGATACTTTTCTGGCTTGCTCTGCCTTAGTTTTTTCAAGGCTTGTGATAAATCAGCCGAATCATCTATAACCAAAACATGTGGTAGTTTTTTTGCATCATAGGTTTGATGAATTTCTGTGGCGACATTTTCTTCTTCAGATGCTCCTCGTGCAAACAATAACATTCCCATGGAAACGAGTATAGATAACATGCACACTCCCAATTTTACCTCTTTTATAGCTCTCATAATATACCCTCCCTCATCACCATTCAATTACCTGCAAGCTCAAAAAGCGCACGTCACGAATCTCTGAGGAACTCAGGATGTGGTCATTGATGGCATTGCGAATCTCACTGCGACGTTCCTCTTCATTTCGGGGACGCAAATCCTCCACAGTCAACGCAGTAAAATAGCGATGAAGATAATCTTTAATCTCACTTTGGCGCTGGGTAATCTCGGTGGATGCAGCCTTGTCAGCCTGCTTGTAACCAAGAAAAACCTCTACAATAACACTGGCAGGAATTGCATCACTTGTCTTGGTGCTTACCTGCCCCAAGGAGGTGTACCAGTCCAGAACTTCTCGCTTGCTTCCGTATTCTTGGGAAACAGGAATTACCGCCTGCCGAGAGGTGTTGCCGCCAATCCAGTCCACAATGCCGCACTCAGGAATCAGGGGAAGCCCTTCGGTCTGCCCGCCACTCGCCGGAACCTGATTCGGTGGGGATGGCTGTCTCGCCTGTGCCGCCAGCTGGATGAAATTGCTCCCGTTCCGTGTGAAAATCCCGCCTGCCTCATCGTATCTGCCGATTCCGCTGATGTCCACGGTCTTGAAGAAGCTGGCGAGGCTGGAGCTGGAAAGGAGAGAGCTCACAGTTTGGTAGCGATACTGACTGGTGCTATAGCTGCGGCTGCGGCTCTTGTCCCACTCCTCCAGACTGGGGATGTCGCTGTAGTACAGGTCCAGTGCCTTGGTCAGGGTGGCGTCCTGCTCCCCCTGCATTTCCTCAAGGGTCTTTGTCAGCACCTCAAATGATTGCTGCCCCTTGGGAATCTGGCACAGGTAAAAGTAGATGAAGGCCTCCCGTTTTTCCAGCTTTTCCCGCTTCATGATGGACTCCACCTCCGCCACAATCTTGCAGTAGGTGTCGTAGGAGGCTTGGCTTTCCAACCCCAGGTCGGTAGCCGCCTTGTAGTCCTTGTATTTGGAGAAGCCCCGCTCCATGGCGGTGTAGTATTCCCAGCCCTTGGCGGCATCAAAGCCCTTCCTCCGGGCATCCTGAATGTCCGCCTTTGTCTTGTAGCCCCGGTCCAGTCCGGGCATGAATTCCTGGTACTCCTTGTAGTCCGCCAGCTGGGCCGCCACCGCCCGATAGTACGCGGAGGATTCCTCAGCTTGCACCTTTACCTCCTTCCGGCCGTTCCGTTCCGTCCACTGTGTCTCCCGAAAGACAAAGCCCTTCTTGAATGCATCCCGGCAGTCCTCCACGGACGTGAATTTGTTCCGCTTGTAGAAGTAGAAGAGGCTGGAGTCTGGCTTTGCGGCTTGGGTCAAGCCCAGCTCCACCGCCTCCTGAAAGTCAAGGCCGTTCCTGAATCCGCCCCTTTCTCCCGCAAGATAGCCTTCTATGTTGAGGTGGCCGTTCATGTCGAAGAAAAAATAGGTTCCGTCCCCTATGACGACGAGCCGGACATCAGATGGATTCTCCTGCCCCTTCAAAAGATAGCCAACCTCGATTCCATGATGCTTTATCAGAAATTGCAGGTCCCCAATATTTTCCACCCGCACCGAGGGAGCGTTTCCGATTGAACCGATTTCCACGTACCGCAGGTCTGCCCAGAGGAGCAGGGCGCAGGAAAAAAGCAGCACACAAGCAAAAATTCTTCTCATCTAACCACCTCCATGAAAGTATATTTATTACTAGATAAGTACTAGTATACAGTTGTTTGGAGGAAAAGTCAAAAAATATACAATCTAAAAGGTGGTAAATATTACTTACAGAATTGTTCTTTATCGGGGCAAAGTCCATCATAATTTAATACATGAACGAAGAAGAACTGGTGGACATCCCGCTCCTTTTAGGGCAAAATATTCGCAAATTCCGCAAAATGGCGGGGCTCACCCAGAGCCAGCTCTCCGAAAAACTTGAAATCACCCAAAAGCATCTTTCCGTCATAGAAACGGGAGCCCAGTTTGCCTCCGCCTCCCTCATCTCCCGCCTCTGCAAGGAACTTTCCGTCACGCCGGGAATGCTCTTTGGCGGCGACATGGGCAGCCGCCACCTGGCCATCCTCCAGAGCATAATCCACAACCTGATAAACGCAAAGCTTGAAAGCCTCTACCAGCGCCTCCACTCGGATATCCAGTCCCTCCGTCAGGAGCCCCCACGGAGCTACTAGTCCGCCAGCCCCTCCACCAGCATCTGGGCGGAGGCCCAAGCCCAGTGGAGGTTGTAGCCTCCCAGCATTCCGGTCACGTCCAGTGCCTCCCCGATGAAATACAGCCCCGGACAGGTGCGGCTCTCCATGGTCTTGGGGAAAATCTCGTCCACGGACACGCCGCCACGAGTCACCTCCGCCCGATCATAACCGTCCACCTGGGAGATGACCAGCCTGCTCCGGTTGAAGGTGTCGGAAACAGCCGTCACCTCGCCCCGCCTTATCTGGGCCAGGTCATATTCCCGCCCCGCCAACAGCACCCGCACCAGGGCCCTGGGCAGACGCTCGGACAAGAGGCCCGCCAAAGACTTTCTGCTTCCCCGACTGTCCTCAATCAGGCGGGCCACATCCAAGCCGGGAGCAAAATCCACGGTGATTTCCGTAGGCCCCTCCACAAAGAGGGAGGCGTTCAAAGCCAGGGGGCCGCTGAATCCACGGTGGGTGAACAGCAGCTGGTCCTGAAGCCTTCGCTTCCCCACCGCAAGCCCCGCCGTAATGGCAATTCCCGACAGGCTGGAGAACTGACCCGCAATCTCATCTGGATACCGCAGCCCCGCCAAGGCCGGCACCATGGGCATCACCCTCATGCCGAATTTCCGGGCTATCTTTGCCCCAATGTTGGTGGCCCCCAGCCTGGGATAGGACAGGCCGCCGCTGGCCACCACCACTTTGCGGGCACGCGCCTCCCCGCAGGAGGTCGCCACCGAGAACAGCTGGCCGCCAGCCTCCCCCTCAACCTTGGACACATCCTGGACGAGGCCGCCCAGCATGAAGGTGTGGTTCCCACCACGTCCCTCCTCCAGCAGGGCCTCCAGAATGGAGGCGGCACCGCTGAGGGTAAAAAGCTTGCCGTTGTCCCGCTCCTCATAGGGAATGCCGTGGCCCTCCACAAAGTCCAGCACGTCCTCCGTGGTGAGCCTGTGCAGAAATGACTTGATGAAGTGGGGATTGCTGGAGATGAAGTGCTCCGGGGCCAAGAACCGGTTGGTAAAGTTGCACTTTCCCCCGCCAGTGGCCAAAATCTTTGCCCCTAGCCTATCATTTCCTTCTATAATCATGACGCTCTTGTTCTTCAATCCCCGCAGGGCCCACAGCCCCGCCGCCCCGCCACCAATCACCGCAACGTCGTATATCTGCTCCATGCTCCTAACTCCCCATGCAACCGATTGGCACCACAAGCACACCATCCTCCCGCTGGTATGGATACTGCCCCACGCCTGTCAGCACCATCAGAAATGATGGCTCCTTCATCCTAGTGGTGTCCAGCTTTTTCTGTAGCCGCAGCAGGTTCTTGGCTCCCTCTCCAATCAAGGTGTCTCTCCTCGCAGCAGCCGCAGGGGATTGAGCTTTGCCAGTTGAAGATTCTACTCCTTTGACTCAGGATTGTCCACCCGCAGAACGCTGCCTGCCTGTTGCAGGGCCGTAGTGGTCTTGCCGCACCATTTTGGCCCCTCAATCAAAACTGCACCCTTGGATTCCAATCTCTTCTGCAAAATTGCATCCACAATTCTTGCCTTATAATCAGCCATATTCTTATTATGCAATCTTTCGGCGTTTTGTAAACTTTTTTTTCGGCGTTTTGTAAAATCATGGAGACTGACTTTGCCAGCACGAGGAGAGGGTTAGCCTTTTTTGCGGTGGGAGTCAAAGCGGGAGGTGACGAGGTTATTTGCCTGGAGTATCAGGGGAATCCACATCCCGGCAATCACCACCACCGATGCCACCACCACCAGAAATCCCATCACGAACCTACGCCGCATCCCGCCCGCCTCCTAGAACTCCAC
>CAMGSV010000106.1 GCA_946061495.1 uncultured Spirochaetales bacterium
ATATCCCGAAAACAAAAAAACTTAAAATATCTTGCTATGTTTTCCCCCTACACCTCATTCCCCTTCCAGCCGCTGGCTGGCCACCTTGCTTCCCAGGGCGGCGGCCTTCTGGTAGAGCCTGCGAGCCTTCTTGGGATCCGGGCTGCCGCCGTAGCCCTCGGCGTACCAGTCCCCCAGCTGCACCATGGCCTCGGGGTAGCCTGCGGTGGCGGCGGCCTTCATCTTCTTCAATGCCAGCTGGCTGTCGGCCTTGTTGTAGTAGTAGAGGGCCAGCTCGAACTTGGCCTTGGCATTCCGTCCCCGCTCCGCCTTGGTGAAGTAGCTGAACATCACCTGCTCAGGACTCTTTCCGCTGGCCGTCACCGCCGAGGGGTTGTGCTTGATGTGGTAGCCGTGGAGGTAGTCCTGTAGCGCCTGGATTTCCTTCAGGTCCGCCGCCGAAAGGCTCACGATGGCGGCAAGGCCAATGTCGTCCCCGCTGCCACCCTTGGACAGGGCCGGCAGGTAGCGGCGAATCTCCTGGCCCACCAGGGAAGCCTTGCAGCCGATGTCGCACTTGTCCTGGTTCTGGCACTGCAGCTGCTGGCACTGGGGAAACTCCGACGTGGTCAGCAAATTGAACAGGGAACGGTAGAAATTCTTCAGCTGGCCCTCCGTCTTGAAGGAGTTGGCCACACCGTCGGTGGAACACAGGGCCACCTTGGGCAGCTGGGTTCCCGCCACAGAACGGAATTCCTTGGCGGCGGCAGCATCGCAGAGGGATGTGGTCTGGTTCAGAAAGCAGACCTCGTCGGCGGGCATGGGCAGGGTGAATTCCCGTCCGTCCGGGGAGATGGCAAAGTCACCGTCTCCAATCTGAATGGCAAACCAAAAGCGCTCCGTGGCGATGTAGCTTACGAGGGTGCAGCCGTACATCGAGTACAAGTCACGGCCTTCCCGGTAGGCGGCGGCTACCAGGGGCTTTTCCCGCTCCAAGAATTCCAGCTCCACCGCCGAGACGGGACTGTCCCGCAAATCCTGGTCAATCAACTTGTGCCAGTCCTTCACAATGGCTAGAGCCAGCTGGGAGCGGATGGTATCAAAATCTCCCGCCGCCGCCAGCTCCCCAATCCGGTCCATACGGCGGACCACAATGTCCTGCACCACCTGCAGGGCAAACTCAGCGCCCCGATGGCTGCGGAAATAGGGTGCGCCGCCATGGCCATCGCTCACCCCCATAAAACTGAAGGTGGTGCCGTCAGCCGCCACCAGGGAGCAGCTGGCCACTGCCCTGTCCTGGCAGGGGAACCGTCTTCCCGCCAGCAGGTTCTCCCGTTCCAGCTCCCGCTTCAGGTGGCTCTCCCCCTGCACCGCCGCCGAGAACACCATCCGGGGTGTCCCTCCCTTTGGAAACGTCAGCTCCATGGGAACTACCAGCCCTCGTCCACGCTGTCCTCAGCATCCAGCTCCGCCATCTTCTCCTGAATGGCGGCGGCCACCTCCTCCTGACGTGTCTTGGCGGCGTCGGGGCCGGTGCGCTTGCTGCCAATCTTCGACGAGGTGACGGACACAAAGCGGATGAGCTTCTTCAGCATGTTCTTGTCCGCCAAGTAGATGGCGGTCTCGGTGCTGCCGGTGAACTCCTTCAGCACGCTCAGGTCGGCTCCCTCCACCCCCAGGGCAATCTTGATGGCGGAGTTGAACCACTTGTTCTCCCGCAGTTTCTGGATGCCCGCCTTGAAGTTGTCCGTGGGCTCCCCGTCACTAATGAGGATGATGACCGGAGCATAGTTGCCCACCGCATCCTGCAGGAAGGCGTTCCGGTCCAGCTTGGAGTCCAGCTCAAGGCAGGCCTCCCCCAAATCCGTGACCCCTTCGGCCACCAGGTTGGTCCACTTGTACTTGTCCAGATCCTCCGGCACCGGGGTGAGCCACTCGCAGCCAGAGGCAAAGCTCAGCACCGCCACCTTTATCTTGGCGTCGGCATTGGTGTCGGAAATCTCCTTCAGGTCAGGCAGCACCTCCCGCATGGCGTCGTTCACCTGGCCGATATTGGAGCCGCTCATGCTTCCAGAGGTGTCAATCAGAAAGAAAAGCGCCATTGTCTTGCGGGGAATCTCCACCACTTCATCCAACAATCCCATATCATATCCTCCAAGTTATTTTATCGTGCCCTCGCTCAGGGTGCCGAATTTGATGCTGTTGCTCCTGATGACGGGAATCACCTCCCCCTGCTGACGCAGCTCCTCCTTGCCGCCGGGACTGCGACGGTACCAAGGCAGGCTGGAGAGGTTCTTCAACCCCCAGATCCGGGAATCCTTCTGGTTCTGCACCACCAGGCCAATCTCTTCCTTTATATTCTCCACCGTCAGGTCACTGGTAGGGTCAATGTCATACCGATACAGGCGCAATCCAGGCTGCAGGGGAATCTGCTGCCCCAGCACCTCCAGGATGGCGGGACGCTCCACCGGCTGGCGGCAGTTCATGCACACCGCCTCGTCCTCCTCCCTGGGATAGAAGGTCAACTCCCCGCAGGCAGGACAGAAGAACAGGTCCCGCCGCAGACGCACCAGGGCCTTGAGCCATTCCCGCTCAATCACCCGGTCCTCCCGGTTGGCTCCGTCGCTGCGCATCAAGTCCCGATGGAAGGCTCGCTGGAACAGCTCACGGATATAGGACGGGAACACCGGCCAGAACTTCGGGGCGTTCACATGGATGCCCGCCTTGGGCCGGTTGGAGTCGTCCTCCGGGTCAAAGATGAACAGGGGATGCTTGCAGTACAGGTTCAGCTCGTTGCCGTCGGGGTCGTCCCCGTCCTCGTCCCGCATTCCCGCCAAGGGATGATTGCGGAACAGCAGCAGGAACAGAATCACCGCCAGGGAAAACCGGTCGCTGAAGGTGTCGGGCTTGTGCCGTCCCATCACCACCTCCGGCGCCACATACCGGGGCTTTCCCTGGATGCCCAGATTCTCTCCGTCATGGGCCACATTATCGTTGTCGCAGATGAGCACATCCCCAGTGTCAGGGTTGATGAAGAAGTTACCGTCGTTCAGGTCCTGATAGCTCAGGCCACGGTTGTGGAGGGTCTTGAAACTGGCAGTAATCTGGAGGGCGGCGTTCACCACGGCGGAAAAGCTGGAGAACCGCACCCGATTCAGGATAAAGAGGGAAAAATCCTTGTAGGCCTCGGGCTTCATCCGCATCACATACCCAAAGCCCTCCCTGCTGTCCTTTTCCGTCACCGCCAGGGGCCACAGGAAGGTCTCCGCCGGTGAGCCACGCCTCACGTTCTCCTGCAGGTTCTGGTAGAAGCGGTGGGACTCCACCTTCTTGTACCACTTGAGTGCGTAGTACTCCTCCCGGAACCGAATGCGGTAGATGAAGCCCTGGCCCCCCTCACCCAGAATGTCCACCACCTGGAGGCTCTCCCCCTCCAGTGTCTGAAGGATGGCACCCCGTCTCAGGCTGGGCATCAGTAGCCACCTCCCGACACCGTCTCCCACTGGCCGAAGACAACCTCGCTTTCGCTGCCGCACCAGGGGCACTTCACCTTGTCCTCGTCCTTGTAGCAGTAGATCTTCTTGCACTCCCCGCACTGAGCCAGCTGGTGGGCGGAGCAAAAGGGACAGCCGGGAAATTCAGCGTCATCGATGAAATTCTCAATCTCAATCTGGGAGGAAAAATGCTCCCGCTGGGCCACCTCCTCCTTCAGGGAAAAGCTCCAGGTCTTGACCCAGGTGTTTCCCCGCTTCTCTATGCGGATGCCGTAGAGCCGGTCAGCGCTGTAGGGACATCTGGGTGTGATGACGGCGGCAGTCTTTTTCATTGTGTCCTCCAATAACGACTGGTGTCGAATGTACACGTATCTATTTACGATACCACAAAATTGCTGATTTGAGAAGTGAAATGGACAAGGCCTCCCACCAGCGGGAGCCCCTCACTCATCCTTGTAGACCCGGGGCACCCGCTGGGCTATGCCGCAGGTTATCTCGTAGCTGATGGTGCCGGCCTTGTCCGCAATGTCCTGGGCTGACTGGAGGGCCCCATGCTCCTGGGGTCCGAAGATAATCACCTCATCCCATCGGGACACACTGCTGTCGGTCCCCAAGTCGATCATGCACTGATCCATGCAGATGCGGCCCACCACCGGATAGAGCCTGCCGTTGATGGTGACCTGGAGGTTCTCGCCGTAGCGCCGCAAAAGGCCGTCACCGTATCCTGCGGGAATGACCCCCACCTGACAGTCCTCCTGGGCAACCCACTGGCGGCCGTAGGAAATGCTCTCCCCCCTGCGCACCTGCTTCACCGCCACAATGCTGCTGCGGACATCCATCAGGGGCTGCAGATGGACGGCACTGGGAGCGTCCTTCCCGCCGACAACACCATTGAGATACTCCTCCGTGATGTCCCCGGGATAGTAGCCGTAGACCACCAGCCCCGGCCGCACCATGTCAAAATGGGCCTCCGGATACTGGAACACCGCAGCGGAGTTGGCGGCGTGACAGATGCCCGGATCAATGTCCAGACGACGGATGCTGTCTATCACCTGCTGGAAGGTGCCAATCTGCCGCCGGGTATACGCCACGTCGTCGGGCAGCAGGGAATCGGAGACGGCAAAGTGGGTGAACACCCCGTCCAGATACACCCCCTGGGACTGGGCAATCAGCCGGGCAAGCTCTGGAGCCTCCGCCGCCGTACAGCCGATGCGCCCCATGCCCGTGTCCACCTTCAGATGAATGGGAACCTTTCGCCCCATGGCAGTGGCAGTGACGTTCAGCATCCGTATCAGCTCTGAGTCGCAAAGGGAGGGGGTGAGGTGGCGCTCGATAATCTCGGTGAACTCCGAGGGCTGGGGCAGGCTCAGCACCAGAATGGGGATGGTGATGCCCGCCTTCCGCAGCTCAACCCCCTCGGAGACCACCGCCACCGCCAGATAATCAGCGCCGCACTCCACCGCAGTATGGGCCACGGGCACCGCCCCATGTCCGTAGGCATCAGCCTTCACCGGAATGCACAGCCGTACGCCGGGAGCCAGACGGCGGCGAATCTGTTCTATATTACTTCTCAAATTTCCCATATATATGTTGGCAAATGTCGCTCTCATAGTGTAACCATCATACTGATTCCCCATTTTCTTATCAACAAGCATTGAAAAAATGCCATGGGAACATTACAATGGAAGGGTGAGCCTTTCCTTCGGAATATCTGTCGATTTTTTGAAGCAAGAAGGACTCAAAAAAATTTTTTTTAATACAAGATCTTTGGAGTTTGAAAGATGATTAAAACAAGTCTCGCAGTTATGTTCACTTGTTTGGGACTGTGTTCCTGCCTTGCCACAGGAAATACCACCGTTACTGATAGGGAACAAGAGGGGCAACCTACCCAGCAGATTGAGGAGATGGCTCAGCAGCCAGCAGAAACAACGGAGAATGCCCTGGAGACCCCTGCCCCTGCCCCCCAAAAAGAGCTTCCCCCACCCCCACCTCCGCAGCCCAACCTGAGTCTCTCCGCTGGAAAGACACCGGCAGAAATCCGTGTTGACCAGACCTTCAAGACAGACTTCATTGTCACCGTCATGGATGCAGATGCCAATGTCCCCGTAGAAGGAGCCGAGGTCACGGTCACCTATCCCGAGACAAAGGCTGACGGCAATATATTTTTTGCCAGCACAAAGCTGGAGAGTGACGCCAACGGAGTGGTCACCTTCACCGCGCCAAAGGCAACCTTTGCCTGCAAGAGCCAGGTGACTTTTACCGTCAATTCCCGGGGCGGCACCCAAAAGATGGACATTCCCTACCAGGTGCGCACCAACCGCCACAACAAGGGCGGCACCATATCCATCTTGGACTACACCTTGGCCGGCAATCCCGTCCGAGACAACAGCCGTTCCGCCTCCGCCCTGCTGACAGTCCTTATCCGCTACGGTTTCTCCGGCATCGGACTGGCTGATTTTGTCAATGAAATCCATTCCGGCGACACAGACTCCGTTTACCGGTCGGCCCGCAACCTCATCGGCAGCTCCTCCAATTTTTTCGTTTTCGGCACCGTGAAGTACAACGGAGACATTGTCCAGGAAGGAGGCACATATTCCATTCCCCTCAAGGGAGAAATCACCTGCCTCAACATGCGTGACGGTACAGTGCTGCACCACGATGTCATAGAAGTCGTTGGCACTGGCTCCTCAGAGTGGGCCGCACTGGAAAATGCCCGCAAGGATCTGTATGCCCAGCAAGCTGCCACCAGTATCATCTACGGCATGTAGGATAGCACCATGAGGTCCCTGAAAATTCCTGTACCCCTGAAAAAAATGAACGCAATTTTCCGGGACAATGGCTTTGAGGCCCATCTGGTGGGAGGAGCCGTCCGGGACATGATCCGGGGAAAGGAGGCCTCTGACTGGGACCTGGCCACCAACGCACCGCCCCAGCAGGTGGCCAAGATATTCCGCAGGGTAATTCCCACCGGCATCGCCCACGGCACCGTCACGATCCTGTTCCAAGGCCATTCTGTGGAGGTCACCACCTACCGCACCGAGGCGGACTACAGCGACGGCCGACACCCTGATGCTGTCAATTACGCTGCCACCATCCAGGAGGACCTTTCCCGCCGAGACTTCACCATGAACGCCATGGCGGCATCCTTGGATGACGGCAGCATCGTGGATCCCTTCGGCGGCCGAGATGACATACAAAACAAAATCATCCGCACAGTGGGAAATCCCTTGGAGCGGTTCGGTGAGGACGGCCTGCGACCAGTCAGGGCCATCCGGTTCGCCACCCAGCTGGGATTCACCATAGATGAATCCACCATGGCCGCCATTCCCGCCTCCATCGAAAAAACGGCCACCATCTCCTTGGAGCGCTTCCGGGACGAATTCATCAAGATACTCAAATCTCCAGAGCCGTCGGTGGGCTTGGAGCTGCTGGAAAAGACGGGCCTCCTCCAGCTGTTCATCCCGGAGCTGGCCGCCTGCAAGGATGTGGAGCAGGCTGACTGCCGTGGATTCCACCAGTTCGACGTGCTGCACCACCTGTTCTATGCCTGCGACGGCGCTCCCCAGCACAAGGAGCTGGTGCGGCTTGCGGCCCTCCTCCACGACATCGGAAAACCACGAGCAAAAAAGGCCGGCAGCCTCCCTGACGGACGGCCCACCATCACCTTCTACAACCACGAGAAGTACTCCGAGGAAATCAGCCAGAGCCTCATGACCCGGCTGAAATTCTCCAAGGCAGAGACAGCCACCGTCTGCCACCTGGTGAAAAACCACATGTTCCACTACGAGAGCAACTGGTCCGATGCCGCTGTCCGCCGGTTCCTGTTTCGAGTGACGCCGGAGGCCTTGGAGGACCTCTTCGACCTACGGGTGGCCGACGTCTACGGCATGACCCGCACCCCCCCCACTTTGAAGGAGGGACCCTGGAGCGGCAACCTCCTGGAGCTGAAGGAGCGCATCCAGCAGGTCTCCTCCCAAAGCCAGGTGCGGGGGCTCAAGGATCTGGCGGTCAACGGCAAGGATCTGATGGCGGCAGGCATTCCCGCAGGAAGGCAGCTGGGACAGATTCTGAACCAGCTGCTGGAGACTGTGCTGGATGACCCCAGCCAGAACAACCGGGAGCAGCTGCTGACAATCGCCCAAAAGCTCCAGAACAGATACTCTTGAACAAAAGCCTGGAATAAACTACATTTTTCTACTACGCCCAGTCCTCCCTGCAGTGACTGGCAATCGAGGAGGAACCATGAGAATCACTGGAGGAGAACTGAGAGGAAGAAGCATCAAATGTCCAGACGGAGTCATTCGTCCTGCCATGGACAGGATGCGGGAGTCCCTCTTTGCCATTCTCGGTGAGTTGGAGGGAAAATCCTTCCTGGACCTCTTTTCAGGATCGGGGACGGTGGCCATTGAGGCTGTTTCCCGGGGGGCCAGCCACGTGGAGCTGGTGGAAAAGGACAAGATAAAGGTGGGCACGGTGCTCTCCAACGTTGCCCTGACGGAAAAGGAAATGGGAAGGAAGATTCATTGCCACTTTATGGCGGTGGAGCTCTTCCTGAAGCGCTGCAAAAACAAGTACGACATCATCTTCTTGGATCCACCCTTCCCCTACAAGTACCACCAAAATCTCATTGAAATGGTTGCCAAGGGAGAACTGTTGACTCCCGGTGGCGTGGCGTTGATTCATCGCCCCAAAGAGAAGGAAATGCCAGACACCATCCTCCAGCTGAAATTGGGGGACCGTCGGGAGTACGGCAGGTCCATTGTTGATTTTTACGTCAATAATTCTTAATAAATATTGACAAAATAATGAAATATGTTAAAATAGACTGCATAAAAGGCTCCCTGTTA
>CAMGSV010000107.1 GCA_946061495.1 uncultured Spirochaetales bacterium
CGTGGGATTCCATCTACCAAGGTTTTTTTGAGGAGCATTTCATGTCAGTAAGTGAGGCAACAATAGCCCGCATGGACAAGACAATTGTGGCATTGAAGGATGAGTTCAAGGCCCTGCGCACTGGTCGTGCCTCGGCCTCAATTTTTGACCGGGTGAAGGTTGACTACTATGGTACCCCCACCCCCTTGAACCAGGTCTCCACCATCTCTGTTCCGGAGGCACGTTCAATCGTCATCCAGCCCTTCGACAAATCCCTTATCGGCGAGATTGAGAAGGCCATCCAGAAATCCGAGCTGGGATTGAATCCTTCCAACGACGGGAAGGTTATCCGCATCTCCATCCCCCCTCTGACAGCCGAGCGCCGCAAGGAGCTGGTGAAGCAGGCAAAGGCTACTGCCGAGAACAGCCGTGTTGCCATCAGGAACATCCGTCGGGATGGCAACGATGACCTGAAGAAGCAGCAGAAGGATGGGACCATCACTGAGGATGACCTGAAAACTGGCGAGGCCGATCTTCAGAAGTCCACCGATAAGTACATTCAGGACATCAACAAGATTCTTGAAGAAAAAGAAAAGGAAATAATGGAAGGCTAATGGCTACCATTACTACGGATGATAAGGCTGTCCCCACCCATGTTGGAATCATTATGGATGGGAACGGCCGCTGGGCCCAAAAAAGAAAGCTTCCCAGAACGGCAGGTCACAAGGAAGGCTTGGAGGTGGCAAAGAGGATTATTTCCAGTGCCGCCGATGCTGGCGTAAAGTATGTGACTCTCTATACCTTCTCAACGGAAAATTGGAAGCGGACAGAGGAGGAGGTTGGTTTTCTCATGGGCCTTGTCACCCGTCACCTTCGTGCTGAGTATAAATTCTACAAGCAACACGGTATCCGAATACGTCACCTGGGTGATACCAGCAGACTTCCCCCTGAGGTGCAGAAGGAAATGGCTTCTGCGGAGGAGGAGACAGCTCATTTTGACAGGATGACGGTCGTTCTGGCTATCAATTACGGTGGCAGAGACGAACTGTTTCGAGCAATGAAAAAGCTTGCCCCAAAAATTGCGTCTGGGAGTATACGTGAGGAAGATGTCTCGGCTGCCTTTGATGTCCCGGAGCTGCCAGATGCAGATATCATTATCCGTACTGGTGGAGAGAAACGTCTCAGCAATTTTTTGTTGTGGCAGTCCGCTTATGCCGAATTGTTTTTTTCAGATACACTGTGGCCGGATTATTCCCAGGATGAGTTCCGTGCCACCTTGAATGAATTCCAGCAGCGTAACCGACGATTTGGAGATGTAAAGCATGAGGAGAAGCAATGAGCAAGGTTATAAATAGATTGTTGACTTTTTTCGTTGGTCTTCCCCTTGTGGTGCTTGTTGTATGCTTCACTCCCCTGCATCATATTTTGTTGCACATTACTATCATCGCATTTTCCTGTCTAGCTTCCTGTGAAATTTATAATTTGCTGGCTAAAAATCTGCCCATGCAAAAAAAGTCAATTGTCGTGGGATTATCCATGTTGATTCCGTTGGCAACCTATGTCTGTGCCCTGCTGAAGCTTGATTTCGTACTTTCCACCCTGTTTTTCATTGCAAGTTTCATGGTTCTTCTGGTTATGGAGGTGTTCTATCCCAATCCAAAGAATCCAGAGGACCCCTTCGCAGACTCAAATAAGAAGTTGGTGGGATCCCTATTCGTCCTCGTGTATGGTGGCTATCTCATTTCCTTCATATCAAGAATGACAGTATTAGAACACTCCACAGAGTTTATTGTACTGTTCTTGGTAATGATATTTCTTTGTGATTCTGCAGCCTGGTTTTTTGGAGTTTTATTTGGAAAAGGTAGCCGCGGATATGTTAAGGCAAGCCCAAACAAAAGTATTGCTGGGTTTGTAGGTGGAATTCTTGCATCAATTGCCAGTGGGATACTGTGTACCTTTATTTGGCCTCAGGTTTTCACTGGTCCATTATGGAGAATTGTTCTTCTCGGATTGGTAGTTTCAATTTCGGCTATTCTTGGTGACCTTGCTGAGTCTGTATTCAAAAGGTCTGCGAAGGAGAAGGATTCCGGAAACATGATTCCTGGTCGGGGAGGAGTACTAGATTCCATAGATTCAATCCTTATGGCTGCACCCCTATTCTATTTTGTCATTACAATGCTATTTACAGACTTATGAAAAAAATACTTGTCCTTGGGTGTACTGGTTCCATCGGAACAAGTACCCTTGATATTGTCCGGGAATTTCCCGACAGGTTCCAGATTGTTGCCCTGACAGCACATTCGTCCAAAGAAAGGCTTGATTCCTTGTCTTGTGAATTTGGGGGTGTTCCCACCTGCCTCACTGGAAAAGAGCCGCCTGAAGCCTTGGAGAAACTCATCAGTACCTGCGGAGCTGACATTGCGGTGAACGGAATTGCAGGCTCATCAGGTCTTTTGCCTTCTGTACTTGTTCTACAGGCGGGAATGGATTTGGCTTTGGCCAACAAGGAGACCATCGTCATGGCTGGTCCTTTGGTGTCACAGCTGGCGGAGCAGAATGGTTGCAGAATTCTGCCGGTTGACTCTGAGCATTCTGCCGTATTCACCCTAGTGCAGAAGTTTGGATCTGACACCATTGGTCAGATTGTGCTTACTGCATCCGGTGGTCCTTTTCGGGAAAAACCACGAGGTGAGCTTCCCTTTGTGAAACCTGCTGATGCCTTGAAGCATCCCACTTGGGATATGGGTACAAAGATTACCATCGATTCTGCCACCTTGGCCAACAAGGGCTTGGAGGTGATTGAAGCCTGCAGGCTTTTCAATGTGGCGCCAGAGCGGGTGAAGGTTACAGTCCATCCTCAGAGCCTTGTTCATTCCTTGATTCGTACAACAGATGGTGTTTTGTATGCACAGATTTCACCGCCGGACATGCGTCATCCCATCCTTGCTGCCCTTACCTGGCCGGACTTTATTCCCAGCAGTCTGGAGGAATGGGATATTACTGCTGGCGGTACGCTGAATTTCTATCCTCCCAGAATGGATGATTTTCCGATGTTGCCACTGGCCTACAAGGCCCTCCTCCAGAATGCAGGTCCCATTGCCTACAATGCTGCAAATGAGGTGGCGGTGGCGGCTTTCTTGGCCGAAAAGATTTCTTTTGCCCAGATTGCCACTATTACAGAACAGGTTCTTACAGAGGACTGGTGCCGTGAACCTGTTACTATACAGGACGTGTTTTTGTTTGATAGACAGGCACGTCAGCTGGCACAGCGATTGGTAGAAAAGTTTTCCAGTAAAAACAATGTTGATGACGGCCATTCCGTGGAGGTTATTGAGTGACCATCGTTTTGGGTATTCTCTGTCTTGGACTCATTGTCTTTGTCCATGAGCTAGGTCATTTTATTGCCGCAAGGCTTTGTGGTGTGGAGGTGGAAAGCTTTTCCATCGGCATGGGACCAGTTCTGCTACACAAAACCATCGGCAAGACTGACTACCGCCTGTCCTTGCTCCCCTTTGGTGGCTACTGCGGCATGAAGGGAGAGCAGGCATTTCGTGAGGCGTTGGAGCAGAATCTTCCTGAAATCCCCAGGGAGCCGGGGGGATTCTATGGTGTGCATCCCTTGAAGCGGGCAATCATTGCATTTTCCGGGCCTGCCATGAATCTCATTTTTGCAGTTGTCAGCTTTTCCATCATTGCCATGACCGGCTACACCTTCTATGCCGCCGACAATCGTGTTGTTTTGGCAGATGAGGTGTACCCAGAAATGGATTCCGCCGCAAAGCATGCCGGCATCATGACTGGCGACAGAATCTTGTCCATTGCGGGGCAGCCGGTCACCGACTTTTCCCAGATTGCCCAGATTGCCGGTGTCAGGCCAGACGAGGAGCTTGACTTTGTGGTGCAGCGGGATGGGCAGGAGCTGACCATCAGATTGACCCCTGCGATGGATCCTTCCACAGGACAAGGCAAGGTGGGGGTCATGAGCTGGATAGAACCATTGGTTCATACTGTTACCCTGGGGGCGGCGGGATACCGGGCTGGTTTCCAGGAGGGGGACCTGATTGTGGCAGTCAATGGCGTTCCCGTGAAAAATACCGTTGACATACAGCGGGTTGTTCCAGCGGGAGCCTCCACGGTGGATTTCCAGGTGATGCGGGGAGACGCTTCCCAGCCCATCACCCTTTCTACTGCAATTCCAGCCAATGGCGACTTGGGGTTACTATTTTCAGTTACGGCCAGAGAGGCTCCCCGATATTCCTTCTTTCCAGCCATCTGGCAGGGGATAAAGGAAACAGGAGAGCTGGTGGCCCTCACCTTCAAGAGCATTGGCCTCCTGTTCAAGGGAGTTGACGTGACACAGGCGGTGTCTGGCCCGGTACGCATCACAATAATGTTGGGAGACACAGTTCAGAGTGGCTTTGACGCAGGATTTCGTTCTGGTTTGGCCAGCACATTGAATTTTCTGGCCCTCATTAGTATTTCTTTGTTCATTATGAACTTGTTGCCCATACCAATTCTGGACGGCGGACTCATTCTCTTCGCTCTCATCCAGATTCTAATTCGCCGACCGGTACATCCCAAGGTGATGTACTATACCCAATTCATTGGTATCGGATTTATTATAATCCTCTTCGGGATTGCGCTCTTTAGCGATGCCCGGTATGTATTCACAGACTTATTGAGGCGGTAAATTATGTACACTACCTTGTTTACAAAAAAACTATTCATTTCTTTGCTGTTGCTTTCGATGGGACTTTCCCTCTGGGGGCAAGTCCATGTATCCACTCAAGCCCACCAGGATATGGTGAACAGGCTTGCCGTCACCAATGACGGATCAATCTTTTCTGCCGGCAAGGATGGGTTCCTCATCCAATGGGCTCAAGACGGGCTCGGTGAGCATTATCAGATTACAGAGCTGGACATTCCCATGATAGCGGTGCATCCCAATGGCAACGACATTGCAGTGTATGAAACTGACGGTTTTTCCATACATCGTGTATCCGTCTGGAACTGGACCTCGCTGCGCAGGAAATTTGTCAAGAGCTTCACCAACTCCATCACCTCCTTGGACTTCACCGCCAAGGGAAGCCTTCTGGCAGTGGGAACTGCCACTGTAAACGGAATGGTGTTTCTGAATCCCAGCACAGGCCAGACAGTCTCCAAAATAAAGGAGTCAACGGGAATCGTCATCATGTTCCAGGGAAGTGCCTCGGAAAAGAGTGCTGTTCTTTACTCTCCTACTGGCTCCCTCAGCTACTACAACATGACAAATGGCAGCCGCAAGGAGCGGTTCCTCACAGAAGCCCAGTTGGAGCAGGTGGTCATGTTTGGCAATAACATGTTCTGTGCTGGAGTGAAGAACAACCAGATCCATGTCATCGACGCATTGTCAGGAAAGACCCTCTCCCGGATTTCAGCCAGATCGCCCATCATTGTCAATGGCAGCAACGCTACCCTCTACTACATTGAAAGTGACGGCAGAAGCTACACCCTCAAGGCAATTGAAAGTCAGATAACGGAAAAGGGTGCAACTGTATCTAACCCTATCACCATCAAAGCTCTGGCTGGTATCAATGCTGCTAATGCTGTCACCACGGCACTCTACAATCAGAACAAGATTGTTCTGGGCTCCAAGGCTGGAAACCTTTTTGAGCTGCCGCTGGCAAGTGAATCTGAGCCCGCGGGACAACTTGCGGTCATAACGGAGAACATGTATGACAAGATCTATGACATTGCCTCCATCGGTTCCGACTTCTATTTCCTCACAAAGGACACCATCTTCCGGTCATCCTATGATACAGGGCAGATTGACACTGTGGGAAGCCACAACGGGTTTACCAACATTGTGTCTTACGGACAGGATGTGATTCTGTGGTCGCGCGGCACTAAGAAGGCCACTGTTCTGATGAATTTGCAGACAAAAGAGACGAAAACACTCTTTACCCCAAAGAATTATATTGAGAATCTTCGTCTCTTTGGAAACAAAATTGTCTATATCGAGGGAAGCACCACCGTCAAGCTGTTCGACATTGACACCGGTGCAAACCCCGAGCTGTATGCAGGAACAGGCATCCAGGATGCGGTACTGTATAATGGCACCAACTTGTATGTTGCCAAGTCAGCCTCCAGCAATCCCCGCTCCCCACTCATCAGTGTTGACACCGTAACCCAGGAGACGGTGATGATGCCGGTGGACGGAAACGTTGCCTTCTCCCTGAGCCTTGACCAGGAAATGGGCTCCAACGTAATCTACGGAATCCAGGCAGTTTCTCAGGAAAAAAAGGCCCAGACTACAATCTTTGCATTTTATCCTGAGCGAAAGACCTCCACCGCAATCATGAAGATTGCTGATGAAGACGTCAATGCCTTTCTCACCATCTATGGCACAGTAATTTACACAAATATTGGGAAAAGTCAAATCCGTTCCTACGACACAAAGACACGGAAAAGTATCAGTATGAACCGCTCCTCCGCCCTTCCCCTTAAACTGGCAAGAAGTAGCAGTAAGATTGCAGTACTAAATAGGGACGGAAGCATCTCTTGGTATAATCCTGGTAGTGGACAAGTCCTTGCAGACTGGTACATGACCACAAACAAGCAGTGGGTTGAATTCTAACTCAGCCTTCTGCCTTGTTCTCGAATTTGGCGTATTGGGGAAGGAATAAAAGGTCAACATTACCGATGGGACCGTTACGCTGCTTTGCCAGGATAATCTTGGCGTCGATGACACCGGTTCCATCATCGTCAGTGGCCTTTCGTTCCCGGTGGATGAACATAACCACATCGGCATCCTGCTCGATGGAGCCTGAGTCGCGAAGATTTGCCAGGGTCGGCTCCTTTCCCTCGCTGTCACGGGTAACCTGGGCCAGGGCAACAATGGGAATCTTCAGCTCACGGGCGAGACTCTTGAGGGAGCGGGATATTTCCGACACCTGTTCGTGACGGGGAACGGCCGAATTGGCATTCTCGCTGGTAATCAAACCAAGATAGTCTATGAAGATAATCTCCACTTCGTACTGCTGGCGCATCTTTCTGGCCATGGCCCGCAGGTCAAGCATCTTCATATTGGGAGTATCCGCCACATACAGGGGAGCGTCATAGCACCGGCTTGCTGCCTCCTGCAATCGATGAAAATCGTCCATCTTCAGCATTCCTGATCGAATCTTGCTACCAGATATCCGAGATTCCTGGCTAAAGAGACGTTGGCCAATCTGCTGTGATGCCATTTCCAAGGAGAAAAAACCCGTGGGAATCTTCTTTGTGATGGCAATGTGCTGAATCATGGAGAGGGCCAAGGCTGTCTTTCCCATGGAGGGACGGGCACCAATGATAATCATCTCGGAACCCTGAAAGCCACTGGTCATAGAATCCAGGGCGGTGAAGCCAGAGGGAATACCGGTATAGGCATCCCTATTGTGGTAATGTTTCTCGATGAGCTCAAAGGTTTCCGGAACCAATTCCTCCATAGTCAAAAACCGCTGGGTCTGATCCATCTCAGCCAGGGAGAACAGTTTGTTCTGGGTCTCCTCCAAGGTGGAGCGGCTGGACTTGGTGTCGTCGTGGGAATCGGTGATGACTTGGGATGAAACTTTGATCAAATCTCGGCGAACCGACTGATCCTTCACCACTTGGGCATAATACTCAACGTTGGAGCTGGTGGGAACATGGTCCGGCAAGGATGCAACATAAGCCACTCCCCCAGCAGCATCCAGCTGTCCAGTAGTCCGCAACTCATCGGTAAGGGTAAGGATATCTCCTCGCTGTCCCTTGTTATAGAGTGAAAGAATGGCTTTGTAGATGGTTTGATGTTGAAGTGAATAGAAGCGGTCTGGCCGCAGATGCCCAATAACCAGACCAACCGCGTCCCAGTCCAAGAGCATGGCTCCTAATGTCGCCTGCTCCGCCTCCAAATTATGAGGCGGTATCTTGTCTTTGAGGGACGCGGTGGACATGATTATGCCTCAGCGGACTCGGTAGACTCAGCTTCCTTTGCCTTTGCAGCAGCCTCAGCGGCCTTTGCAGCCTCTTCCTGAGAAAGCACCTCGATAGCAAGCTCTGCTGTTGCAGCCTCATAGAGACGAACTGTTGCGTGGTACTTACCAACACTCTTGATGGCATTTCCGGGAATTTCGATGCGCTTGCGCTCAATGTCGAAACCATTCTTCTGCAGCTCATCAGCAACAGACTGGTTTGTAACGGCACCGTACAGCTTTCCGTTGGGACCAGCGGGCATAACCAGACTGACGGTGTAGGCTTCCAGCTTCTCCTTGAGGCTGGCTGCATCCTTGCGCTTCTCGGCCTTGCGTGCTTCAATCTCAGCCTTCCGACCCTCGAAATA
>CAMGSV010000108.1 GCA_946061495.1 uncultured Spirochaetales bacterium
TTAGCAAAGTCCTCGGGATTTTCTTCTGCAACGAAGTATCCTTTTGGGGGAGTGTAAGTTGCTTCAATTCCATTGAGGTAACCTGGAATCAGTTCCTGTGCTAAAAAGTATGGCACTTCTGAATCCTTTGGCTCGCAGTGGTAATGAATGTTCAGCTTACTTGCCAAAACAAAACCTGCATGACGGTAAAAATTAATATTGCCTTCCATGCAGATAAATCCGATTCCCATTGCCTTTGCTTTTTCCAGAGCATACTTTAGGAGTTTAAGGCCGTAGCCCTGTCTCTTAAAATCAGGATGAATACTGATTGGGCCAAAAGTTCCGATTGGAAGTTTTTTGCCAGTCGGCTTTCCATCAGCCTCAATGCTCAGCTCTGCTTTTGAAAACATCACATGCCCGACAATCTGACCGTCTTTCTCCATAACAAGTGAAAGCTCGGGAATAAAATCGGGATTGCTTCTGAAGCAGCGAAGCACATAATGCTCCGTGCAGCCAGGATGGTAAACGTTCCAGAAAGACTCTCTGGTAAGAGTTTCAACTTCTCGAAAATCGCGCGGCTCTTCCACGCGGATTGTAAAATTTGAGTTCATTTGTATCTCCAGGAAATTGTTTTATGAGCCGGGAAGCTTTCCCTAAAAAACATCACCTTGAAAGACCGCCCAAAAGATTGCCATCTTTCAAGGCATCAAACAATGAACCAAGTTTTGCCAGATTTAAACATCCAACTCCTATAAAAAAGTCATGAAGAGTGTTTCAGCATTCGAATGACTTTTTAAGCTACTTTGCAATGAAATGAAAAGTAGCAGTATATTGGCAGATAAAAAAGCAGACAATATTCTGGCTGCTTTTTTTATCAAGCCTCCTGAATAAAAATTAATATATATTTTATCACGAAATGAGATTTTATACAGTTCTTTGTGTAAAAAGATTGTGTCAAGTTTAGTTCGCAATTTTGGTTCTAAAAAATGGATTTAATTTGCAAGGATGTAAATAAAAGAGAAGGCGTTTTCACCCGCAGGGCTCGGGCCCGGCGGGTGTTTTTTTGCGGGGGAGGCACCATGGCAAGTCCAAAGGCCCTCCTGCCGTCTCCTAGCACCTGCCTGACTGCAACCTGGAGGGGCAGGGAGATGTCACCGGCATCCTAGGAAAACTGTAGGCCTTCCGAAGACCTGTGGCAATTTTCCCCAAGCACCCGCAGCAACTGGACAAAGGCAGATTTATTTGTTCCCAACGGAACTCACGGCAAAAAGCGAAGGTCGTTAGACCTGAGCAAATCCGATTGTTGCTAGAAAGAACAGCCAGATTCGCAGGCGGCGGAGTGCCTACAAGGCAGACATTGACGAGGCTGGTCTCCCAGCTCCTCGCTTCCCCGCCCATCTTTTTCCACAAGCCCCTTTGTTTTTGGCCAAAAGTGGGGTACAATAATCTCATGATCCACATCGACACAAAGGTGAAGCTGCCCTTCCTGTGGGGCAAGTCCTCCTTCAAGAAAAGCAACTGGGCCCAGGTGAACCTCATCGTGGGGCCCAACGGCTCAGGAAAGACCCTCTTGGCCAACGAGATTGCCAGCCAGTTCCGTGAATACGACCTGGACGTCACCTTCCTGCGCTCTGACCGCATCCCGGAGGATCAGGTGCTGGCCATGCTGCGGAACAACCAGCAGGTGAAGGTGCGGATAGAGGCCGTGCTTTCCGGCATGTTCGGCAAATCCATCTCCTTTCGGGAGCGGGAGGACGGCAGCTTTGTGCCCATGGTGGTGAACAGGACTCGTGGTGTGGAATACAATCTGAAGGAGGGCGAGTGCCACGGCCTCAAAGAAATCCTCCAGCTGCTGATGGCTCTGTACAGCAGCCAGGGGGACTGCCTCATCTTTGACGAGCCGGAGCTGCACCTGCACCCCCAGTTTCAGCTCTTCTTCATGAAGGAGATTCGCAAGGCCGCCGCTGAGGAGCCGGGAAAGATTTTCTTCCTCATCACCCATTCCCCCTTCTTCATCGACCTGCGATTCCCGGAGGATTTGATGGGGGTCATCGTCTGCCACGTGAACCGAGTCCCCACCCACATAGACCAGCTTTCAGAGGAGGACGAGTACCTGTTCCGCCGGTTCCTTCCCCGGTTCAACACCTACCACAAGCAGTTCTTCTTTTCCGACAACCAGATTTTCGTGGAGGGCTACACCGACCAGCAGCTGTTCTCCCACCTGCTGGAGCTCACCGACAGCTGGTACGCCTCCGTGGGCACGGGCATCATCGACGTGGGGGGCAAGGACGAGCTGGGAGTCTTCTGCAAGGTCTGCTCCCTGCTGGGCACCGACGGCCGCATTGTGGGGGACTTGGACTCCCTGTTCAAGGGCAAGCTGCGGGACGTGCTGTGCCAGGATCCCCGGCCCGCCCTGTGGCTCCAGCGCAAGGAGGAGAAGCAGCTGCCCTTCTACACCCAGCTCTTCACCCCCGCCAGCCTCAAGCGGGGCGTCACCCTGGAAAAGCTCATCACTCGGCTGGAGCGGTATCTGGTGGACTTGGGCAATGTCCTTTGTGGGCTGGATATGGACGGTGTCTCTGAGGAGGTGGCGGTGCTGGTGGAAAAGCTGCGGGAAATGTATGACAAGCACCAGAAGGTGGAGGATCTGGACACCTTCAAGACCGTGGTGCTGCAGGGGGTGAACAATGTGGGCCACCTGCTGCCCAGCCTGATTCCGTCCCATCTGGCGGAGTCAATCCCCCTGATAAAGAATCTCTCCTCCCTGATTTTCGCCGCCGCCGCCGCTGCACGGGTCTACATCCTGCCCAAGGGCTGCATCGAGCATTACTACACCCGCAACAAGATTCAATACATGCCCATTGCCGGCAAGGACCGCCTCTTCCATACCGAGCAGGAATACATGACCCAAGTACAGCCGGAGGTGCTTCGGATGGAGTACCGGGAGCTGATTGAAATCTTGAATCAGGCCTGTATGCGGGACTCAGGCTGAGGCTTGCGATACATAAAATATGGGGGTTGTCCATGACAGAAGAAAATAAAAAAGAGATTCTCGTAAGAGCACAAGAATGGTTTAAATCTGGCATCATGGAGCAGCATATAGTTAATACAAAAAAACTGGTTTCTCCATCAGAATTCAATATAAATCCTTTTCTTGTTACATATCTCGCAACTTTTTTGACTGGAAATGCAAGTCCAGAAAGTATTGCAAAGGCACTTGTGTATCCCAGGGTTTTAGGAACATCTATAACCACTTCTTTTGGCACTCATATTCAGAGGTTCACTTCTGATGTTTTGTCCTCTTATGCCAGTACAACAAGTGGGATAGATATAGAATTTATCGATGCAATAGATAACAGAAGGAAATACTGCCAACTGAAGGCTGGACCCAATACAATCAATAAGGATGATGTGGAAACAATAGCTAACCATTTCAAAGGTGTGAAAAATTTAGCCAGAACAAATAATTTAAATATTTCTTTTAATGATTTGATTGTTGGCGTCATATATGGGGACGAAAGTCAATTAAATGGACACTACAAGCGTATCACATCTCAATACGATTATCCTGTTCTTGTAGGTCGTGATTTTTGGTATCATTTGACAGGTGATAAAAAACTGTATTTTGATTTAATCAAGGCTGTGGGGGCTGTTGTTTCCGAATCTGGTTTTAGTGAGGGGTTGCAAAAAGTGATTGCCGAACTGGCTTTACAGCCTGAGATTATAGCTATTTCAGAAACAAGCTTGTAGGCTAGACATTCATTTAATAACCATGTATAATGTTGTATAAGGTGGTTATTAAATGAATCCTAAAGAAGATGTTTATACTCTCGAACAGTTTGCCGATTTGCTGTCGGTCTCAAAGGAAACTTTGCGTCGTTGGGACAACTCAGGAAAGTTGAAGGCTAGACGTGATTCAATGAGTGATTATAGATACTACACGGCAAAAGAGTTGGCTATATGCGAGCAGCTTGAGTTGTACTTTCCCGAAAAAAATCACGTGAGCAATTATGTTTCCCCCGATTATAACTACACATCTATAGAGTTGTTTGCAGGAGCAGGAGGATTAGCTCTTGGGTTTGAATTTGCAGGGTTGCACCATGTCCTTTTGAATGAATTTGACAAGGATGCCTGCAATACATTGCGTAAAAACAGACCGAACTGGAATGTGGTTGAAGGAGATGTAAGGGGAATTGATTTTTCCTCATATAAAGGAAAGGTTGATGTCGTCTCAGGAGGATTTCCTTGTCAAGCATTCAGTTATGCTGGGAAAAAGTTAGGGTTTGAGGATGCACGTGGCACATTATTTTTTGAATTTGCTCGTGCAGTAAAAGAAATTCAGCCTAAGATTTGTATTGGAGAGAATGTTCGTGGTCTGTTGTCCCATGATGGGGGCAAGACTCTGGAGGGGATGGTAAACATCCTGAATGAGTTGGGATACAGAGTTCTGGCTCCCAAAATTTTGAAAGCAATTTATTACAATGTACCGCAAAAAAGGGAACGATTGGTTATTGTTGCAATACGCAAGGATATAAAGGCTGATTTTTATTATCCCGAGCCAAACAGGAAAATATATACATTACGTGATGCCCTGAAAAAAGGGGGATTGTTTGATTGCGATGTTCCAATATCTGAGGGGCAGAAATATCCCGCACGAAAGAAGGAAATTCTGGACTTGGTTCCGCCAGGGGGTTACTGGAGAGATTTGCCTGTTGAATTACAGAAAGAGTTTATGAAGAAAAGTTTTTATTTAGGTGGAGGAAAAACAGGTATGGCTCGAAGAATTTCTTGGGATGAGCCGTGTTTGACGCTTACCTGTGCCCCTGCTCAAAAGCAAACGGAAAGATGTCATCCCGATGAAACTCGACCTTTTACGGTAAGGGAATACGCCCGCATCCAAACATTCCCGGATGATTGGGAGTTTTCTGGTTCAATGTCACAGCAGTACAAGCAAATTGGGAATGCCGTGCCAGTGAATCTAGCACAAGAAATAGGATTTTCCATTGTGAGATTTTTAAATGAATGTTATGCCATTGAGAATTTAATAAAGCCAAGAGTTGTAAATTCATCTTTCCGATATTAAAAATCACTTTTTTTTTCAAAAAAAACACCAAACCCCTTTACAAACTTTGTGCACTGTGATATATTCATTCTTGCTTGGTGGCCATGGTAGAGGTGTCACACCCGTTTCCATCCCGAACACGGAAGTTAAGCCCTCCAACGCCGATGATACTGCATTTGCGGGAAAGTAGGTAGCTGCCAGGCTTTTTTTTACGATAAAATCCAGATTCCGCTGGATTGGTGATAGACATAATACAAGATAATAGTAAGGACTGGCCAAAAGGTCAGTCCTTCTTGCTTTTAAAGCACGTCTGGTTCCTTCATGCTTAAAAAACTCAGCATATTTTAATATATCTTTCATGTATCTTTTTTAGCTGGGCGTTATTCTCTCGTTAGACAACAATAAGGAGGTCTAATATGAAGAGACTTGTTGGTTACATTATTTTGGTTTCTATGATGTGCATTGGCGCAGGGAATGTTTTTGCCGGTTCCAGTGATTTTTATTTGTCTGTACCGATTGTCATTGACCGTACTGGTGACGGTGAGTTGAATACCACTGCCATTGGAGGCGGCGTAAAGCTCAGCACTGCCGAAAATGACGATCTGTTGGGTGGTGCGGTGGGGCTCACCGTCTACTACCCCTTGGCCGTGTCCTGGACAAAAGGAGCAGGCGTTTCCACCACCGATGTTTCTGCCTTGTATTCCGTTCCCCTGGGACTGGATTTTCTGGTGGGTGTGGATATCAACGCCCTGCGGTTGGGCGTTCTTTCCTTCCCCTTGAACGTAGGACTCCATTCCAAGGTTGACTTCTACGAGGCTGGGGCACAGATTAATTTTGGTCTTGCAGGAACAGTGGGCGGCCAGCTGAATTTGGGCCCTTTGGGAATCTTTGCCCGTGCCCAGATTGCCTACGACTTTTACGGCACCCAGCACATCAAGGGCGAGGGCTGGGATGGCAGACGAATCAACCAGTGGGGAATCCAGCCCCAGATTGGTGTGAGCCTCTCGCTCTAATTCCTTGTTTGACAATTGATAATCCATGGAGTGCACTGAATCCAAGTCCCTGTGACAAGGAGGGTGGACCCATGGATTATTTTATGTTGAGCAGCGGCCGCCTTCTAGCAGGTGATTTGCATTCTGTCCCCCAGAATACTATCTTTTAGGTAGACTTTTGTTCGGGAGCGACCTGTGGATAAGATGTTCAAACTGTTTGTTTGCCTTGGCCTGATTGCTGGCGGCGCTTGTTTTACCCAGACCTACGAGGTGTACAATAAATTCGGTACTGACGGCATCTACGAGATTCAGGACAACGGCCAGAAGAGTGGGGAGAACGCCAGCGGATTCGGTGGCCTGTACAACATCGCCTTTGGCCTCATCAGTATGCCTCGGTTTGCAGCCCAGGCTGAGTATCGGCTGGATTTGTCCAACGATTTCCAGTACCAGGACTACACGCTGGTGGGGAATCCCATCAAGGCCAACGTGTGGTTTCGGCCCAGCAAGCGAACGGAGCTTGTCTTTGGCAACAACTTCTACATGGTGCTGCCTGGTTCCTTTATGAACGTGTTCAACGAGTTTACCCCCAACGGCTGGTACGGCAGGAAATATTTTGGTGCCACCTTTGTGCGGGGGCCGGTGACTGCCGGTGTGAACGTCCCGCATTTGGGGGTGAACGACGGGGATTTTTCTATGAAGGTGAATTTTGGTGCCAACGTGAATCTGGATTTCTTCAACATCGGTGCCAACTACAAAATGGATGCGGAGTCCTTCAGCATTTTCGCCAACTTCACCGGAGTGGAGAACCTCTACCTCAGCGCCGGCTACACCTACAACGGCTATGCCGTCGGTACGGTCAACGGCTACGGTGACTGGCGGAAAATCCTGAGCAATCCCATCGTTCAGTGGAACGACCGCTACGACACCAGCCACATCATCAACTTTAGCGGCACCTTCCGGTTCTGGCGGCTCACCCTGGGGGCAGACCTGGAGGCCGCCCTCTACAACACGGAGCAAAATCCCTTCTATGCCGGCGGCGTGGTCATCCTTGAGCTGCTGGAGGACTTGGACTTCAAGATTGACGTGAAGTACTTCACTGAATTCCTGAACGATGACAGCTGGCGTGACCCCTGGAACGTCACCATTCATCCTCGCTTCATCTTTGAGAACCAGCGCCACCAAATCATCGCCGGCGTGAAGGTGGACGTGCACCAGTGGCTCACCTCCACCACTGTCAGCGGCAAGCAGTCCACCTATCTTGCCATCCCCGTGTCCTGGAAGTACAAGTTCTAGGCTGGCTGTGTAGAAATTGGAATGCCCCCTTGACAACTGGGATGATGAGGCGTAGATTTTAGCTCATGGAGGTTGGTATATGGCGGTAATGACAGCAGCAGATGCAGCAACAAATTTTTTCAAACTGATGGATTTTGCAAGGCAGAGTCATGAGCCTGTTATCATTTCTGGGGAAAGAAATAATGTGGTGCTTGTTTCCGAAGAAGATTGGAATTCCATTCAGGAAACCTTGTATTTATGTTCCATCCCGGGGATGAAGGAGTCTATCCTGGCTGCCCGAAATGAACCCTTGACAGAAAGTGTTGAAGAACTTGACTGGTAATGTGGATAATCAAATACTCAAGGCAGGCGGTAAAAGATAGCAAGAAAATCCAGCAAGCTAACCTCAAGAAAAATGTAGTCAGACTTATTGAGATATTGAAGGTAAATCCTTTTCAGACACCGCCACCCTATGAAAAGCTTGTGGGTGATTTGACAGGTGCTTATTCCCGACGAATCAATATACAACACCGTTTGGTTTACGAAGTTTTCCCTTCAGAGGAAGTTGTTCGTATCCTGCGGATGTGGAGCCACTACGAATGAATTTCTCCAGGGCAAGGTTTTTGTTCTCTTTCACGGCGTAAAATCTTATACCACAAGTCAAAAATCCTTTTTTCCTCATCAATTGATGGAATTTGTGTCCATTATGGGATATAATCTATCTCAAGGAATCTGTTTCCATGTTTTTGGAGGAGGAGATGATTGCATGACACGTAATTCACTGGAACGAAGGAAAGTTTTTTTGGAAGGCTCGTCGGCCTTTCTGTCATTGCGTTTGTTGTGGCGCTAGCCTTGCTGTCAGCAGCCTGCAACAATGTCAATCTTGCAGGGGAGGGAATATGAAAAAGATTGGTCTGTTTCTCTTTGCGGCTGTTATGAGCCTC
>CAMGSV010000109.1 GCA_946061495.1 uncultured Spirochaetales bacterium
ACACGCGGCTGCAACCAGAAAAATGCGGTACAAACACAATCGACATGCACTCCACCCACGCCCCGAGTAGGCCACACCCCAGCAGTATCTAACCAAGGCCACACCCTGTGAATATAAAAAAAGAGCCGTTTGAACGACTCCCCAACAAAAATGGTAATATTTAATGTTCTTCTATAGTATACCCAACTGCAAGAAAAATGTCAATTGGAACAGGAAGGCTCCGGCTCCAATGGGAACCAGAGCCTAAAGCTCAGGCCGTCATTTTATTTTTTCACGTACCTTTCGGTGGAGTTGGCCTGGCCAGGAGTGGCCGACTTGTCTGCCACCACAAACCAGTGCTCCTTGCTGGCTCCAGGAATGCTAGTACCAGAAATGTTCTGGCGACACAAGGTACGAGTGTTTGCAAGTCCATCGGAGACAACCCAGGTAGCAACGTCATCACTCCCCTGCCAAGCCCCTGCCTGCACAGCCAACTGGGCAGCATCCACAAGTTTCTTTTGGGTGGAATCCTTGATACCTGACTCAGCGTATAGCAGGGCATCCACAATTTTCCCGCCAGAACGTTCTCGCAACAGGATGACATCACTTTTTCCCAACCGAGCAGCTGTTCCCGGCACCCAAAAATCCCGCACATCGTCACAAGAATCAGGAGCAGTGGATACATTCAAGTCATTCTCCGTCTCATCAATGCAACCTGCGGCGTGCTCCTCCATAGTACGGAAATGAACAACGATATACTCCCCTGCCGTAACCTCGGCGGAAGGAAACACATATTCACCAAACTTGTCGTCACCGGCGTTGTACAGACTGATACCCGCCAAGTTTCCTGAAGTATGGACGTACAGCTCCACAAACTCAATCTTCGCATTGGACTTGGCGGTGTTAGAAGCTTCCGTCCGCACCTCGCTGAGCACAACACCCGCTACCTTTGAGTTATAGCCTCTGAAGGGTATCTGGAACAAAAGGCTATTCCCATCCTGGTCATGAGCCACCCCCGACAGGATATAGGTTTCTCCAGCTTCCAATTGGTGATCCGCACCAAAATTCACGGAGACTGACACTCCTCCGTCATTCTGCGGACTGGATTCCCCGTCGTCAGCACAGGGCAGCAGCTCCGTATTCAACTGGTGCTCCCCCAGAACAAGACTACCCAAGGTAGCATGAGTGCCAGAACGAACCTCCAGATTTGACAGACGCACCTCCTCAGAAAAATCCAACAGCAGGAAGTCATGGTCTACCTGTGAAAAACTGGTGATCACTGGGGGCGAAACATCTTCAGACCGGAAAACAATTCCTTCCGTCGTCATTTTACAGGACACCGATACAATACTGACCACCCCCAGAATACAGGGGACAAGAAAACTGGCCATGAGGGCACGCCCCCTTCCGCTTGTACATTCCTTCAACAAACACCTCCATACAGTTACATTGGACTGACGAAAGATTCTTTCAGTCCCATATATATTGTAGGTGCTGGATGCAAAAAAAATGCGTTTTTCTCGAGAATCGCTGAAAAAGAATTAAAAAATCGCTATATTTTCACCATGAACTATGAAATCAGACGACTGGAGCTATGCAAGGACCTGCTGTACCTGCCTGGGGACAGGACAGAAGCCGTTCCCCCAGGCTTCACCGGGGAACGGATGACCCGGTTCGAGACCCGGGTGGACAGGAGGAATATGGAGCCGCAGCTGGAGGACTATCTTTGCAATGGAATCTTCTGCGGACAGGGCATTTCTTCCAACGTTGACGGCAGCATTGAGGTTGTCCTTCCAGAAGGAATCTCCCGCTCCCAGTTGGAAGCCATTTCCACCGGCACCTACGCCTTTGTGCAGTGCGAATATCCACCCCACGAGAATGCTCCCCAGGTACTCAGGGAAAACCAGCTGAAGGCTGCTGAGGCCCTGTGGCTGGAGTGCCTGTGGGAGGAATGGGAGACTGCAGACAGCTTTGTCTACCTGCGGGAAATTCCCCACGGAAACACCACCGTATTCCAGCTTTTCCGGCGGATTCGCAGCTCGCTTTTCCGGCAAACCTGAGCGACTCCCCCAGCAGCACGGCCTTCCCTTGTGTTTTCCCCCGCCAGGGGTTATACTGAAAGGAGCTGCCGGAAATCCTTTACAGGAGCCCCGCAGACTCAAACCATCGGAGGAAGTATCATGAGTACACACATCAATGCAAAGGAAGGCCAGATTGCCGACACCATCCTGCTGCCGGGAGACCCCCTGCGGGCAAAATTCATTGCAGAGAATTTTCTTGAGGATGCCCAGTGCTACAACGAGGTGCGGGGCATGTTCGGCTTTACCGGCACCTACAAGGGCAAGCGGGTCTCCGTCCAGGGAACAGGAATGGGACAACCCTCCCTTTCAATCTACGTCAACGAGCTGTTCCAGTTCTACGGCGTGCAGAAGGCCATCCGGGTGGGAACCTGCGGAGCAATCCACACCTCCACCAAGGTCCGGGACACCATCCTGGCCACCGCCGCCTGCACCGACTCATCCCTGCCGGTACAGCGGTTCGGCAGCCTCCACTTTGCCCCCACCGCCAGCTTCGACCTGCTGATGGCAGCCTACAATGCCGCCCAGAAAGCGGGAATCGAAACCCTCCAAGGTCCCGTCACCTCCAGCGACCTCTTCTATGACGAGAACGAGAACTGGAGACTGTGGGCCAAGTACGGGGTGCTGGGAATCGAGATGGAGGCGGCGGAGCTCTACACCCTGGCGGCAAAATTCAACCGCAAGGCGCTGGCCATCCTCACCGTCTCAGACCACATCGCCACCGGGGAGGCCACCACAGCAGAGGAACGGCAGACCACCTTCTCCAACATGATCACCATCGCCCTGGAGGCTGGCACCAGCATCTAAACCTCACTTGAACTACGCTACTTGACCGAACAACAAGATTTCGGTATATTTATATCAATAAAAGACTTTTTATTTAGTCTAAGATTTTTAAGGAGATTAAAATGAAAAACTCAAAGTTTTTGATTGCAGCTCTGGTTCTGGTGATAGTGGCAGGTCTCGCCGTCGCACAGAGGGTATCCCTCGACTTCCGCTTCAACACCGAGGCAGCTGACGCAAAGAACTACTTCAACTGGTCCGCCAATGGAAAGAGTGTAAAGGACGGCTTTGACGCTGCAACAGGTGCATCCAAGGCTCAGTCCACCACCGCCTTCAATGTTGTCCGCTATGACAACGAGGCTACCAAGAAGAATGCCATTCCTGCAGGTCTTCGTGCCCTGATTCTGTACCCTGTCGCTTCCTGGGACACTGCCACTGCCGATGCCTTCACCGTAACACCCAACGGCAAGCAGCTGGTCATCCGTTTCGTCCACCGTGGAACTGCCTACCAGATCACCACAGACAACAAGGGAAAGATTGACACCGATGACTCCTTCAAGATTGCCGCAGGCATTGCTGACAACATCGGCGGAAAATTCATAGTCAAGGACGAATACCTGAAGCCCAATGGCGACAAGGCCAACATGGCTGACCTGGACTGGAGCAAGATCACTCTGGTAGATGACGAGGCCGCCGAGGATGCCACGGTTGACTATGACGGTGAGCTGACTGCTTCTTTGAAGAAGGGAATCCTCACCATCAAGGGTAACCTGAAGGCTGACTAATCACATATCCATTCCAAGGATGAGTCCCCGATGCTGGCTGGCATCGGGGATTTTTTTTGCCCAGAACTCCGCCGATGCTGTGCCGGTACCGGCGTTCGGAAGCGGTCCGAGACCATGAATCGGAAACTATGACTTGTGGTATTCCTTTTTCCGTGGTATTCTGAAAGGCAGGAGAAATAACTATGAAACCCACACTATTGGTTTTGGCTGCCGGCATGGGCAGCAGGTACGGGGGAGTCAAGCAGATTGACTCTGTCGGACTCCACAACGAGACATTGCTGGACTTTGCCACCTATGACGCCATGCGCAACGGCTTCGGCAAGGTGGTGTATATCATCCGAAAGGACATCGAGAAGGACTTCCGGGAGCGGCTCTTTGACCGGGTGGCACGGAACTTTGACGCTGAGTACGTGTTCCAGACCCCTGAATTCGGCCTCACCAGCCAGCAGCTCCAGCAGGCGGCCACCAGAAGCAAGCCTTGGGGAACCATCCATGCCGTGCTCTGCGCCCAGGAAGCCATCCACGAGCCCTTTGCCGTCATCAATGCCGACGACTACTACGGCCGCGCTGCCTTCAAAACCCTGGGCACCCATCTGTCCGCCCTACCGGTGGATGGCACGGACCACGCCATGGTGGGATTTGTGCTGGGCAACACCATGAGCCGCTCAGGAACCGTTTCCCGGGCCATCTGCACCGTCAAGGACGACTACCTTGTCTCCATGAAGGAGAACACCAAGATCGGCTACGAGGGTGACAAGATCATCAGCACCCTGGATGACCAGAAGATTGAGCTCACCGGCAAGGAGTGGGTTTCCATGAACTTCTTCGGCTTCTCTCCCAAGGCCTTCGAGGAATTCCACCAGTACTGGGATACCTTCCTCGCCAAGAACCTTACCAGCGAGAAGGCGGAGGCACTGCTGCCGGAGGCTGCCAGCGACATCGTTGCCCACGGAAAGGGACGCATCAAGGTGTACACCTCACCGGAAAGCTGGTTCGGCATGACCTATCCTGAGGACAGGGCCATCGTCAAGGAGGAGATTGCAAAGAAAATCCGTGACGGCTACTATCCTGAAATCCTGTGGGAGCGCTAGTCGGACCTTTTTCATAGCTGTGCCGGAACTATCCGCAAGGTGGTAGAACGGCACGGCTTTTTTTTCCAAAATTGCAGGAAATCGCCGTTTAATTCTCCATAAACCTTCCTTCACTCCTTGACACGAGGGATAAAGGTGACATATAAAAAGACAATGTGGGAACATCAAATTTGTCCAACTCAAAGGACAGGTTCCCCGTACCAGACTTGATCCGAGGGACAGGTACTATGAAGAACATACTTATCCATGTAACGGGCTCCATCGCCTGCTTCAAGGCGGGATTCCTCATCAGCCTCCTGACTAAGAGGGGATACCAGGTGCAGGCCACCGCATCAGCAGGGGGACTCCGGTTCATCCAGCCGGCATTGCTGGAGGGACTTACCGGCCGTCCCCTCCTGACAGAGCTTTTCGATGGCGGGGAGGATCCCATGCACCACATCACCCTGAGCCAGAATTGGGCAGACCTCATCATTGCCTATCCAGCTTCCGCCAACTGCATCTGCCGCCTTGCCACTGGCCTCAGTGACGACCTCTTTGGTGCAATCTGTCTTGCCAACAACTACAACAAGCCGCTGTTGCTGGCTCCCGCCATGAATACCCAGATGTTCAACCATCCTGCCGTTCAGGAGGCCCTAAAAAAGTTGGAGTCCTGGGGAACCCACATTCTTCCCACAGATGAGGGAATGCTGGCCTGTGGAACCGTAGGCAAGGGAAAGCTTCTTTCCCCAGAAGCTACGATGGAATACATAGAAAAACTGTTGGAATCCATATCCTTGGAATCTGAAAATTAGGAGTACCATCCATGAATATTCTCATTACTGGCGGTGGCTGCAGAGAAGCGATAGACAACGTACGCTGTGTCACCAACACATCGACTGGCCGTACCTCCGCCGCCATCGCCGACTATTTCTTTGCCCAAGGAGCCCACGTAACCCTGTTGGCAGCCGCCAGCGCCATCAAACCCAAGACTGCCTGCACCATCCGCCCCTTTGTTAGTGGTGCGGATCTGGGTAATTTGCTACAGCAGGAGCTTTCCACCTCAGACTATGACATGGTTATCCATGCTGCCGCCGTCAGCGACTTTGTTCCTCAAACCATCATCTTGGACGGCGTTGAGGTGCCAGCAGGACCAGAGGGCAAGATTCCATCAGGATCCTCCATGACGGTCACGTTTCGGGCTGCCCCAAAGCTGGCGGACAGCATAAAGGTGTGGGCCAAAACTGGGGGCCGAAAGGAACCGGTGGTGGTGTGCTTCAAGCTCACCAGCGGAGCCTCTCAGGAGAAGGTCCAGTCAGCCTGTCGGGCCATTCTGGAGCGGGGAGCAGCCGACTATGTAGTGGCCAACGACATCCTCACCATCAGGGGAGAAAGCCATCCCTTTGACGTACATATTCTCAAAGAAGGACAGGTTCATGCCCTTCGCCACGGAGAGCGGGAGGAGGAGCTGGCCCACATCCTTTTTGAGCTGGCACGAAATGCCGCCACCACCAGCTGATTTCGCTCCGTAACGCCGCTGGCGGACAGCTTGCCACACGAAAACTATAGGAGGAAGAAAAAATGGTTTTAACCATTGATATTGGAAATACACAAATTTCCGGCGGGGTATTTTTGGATGATGACTTGATTCTCCAGTTCCGCCACACCACCGCCCACTACACCAGCAGCGACGAGCTTGGTGTCTTCATGCGGTCAGTGTTCCGGGAGAATGGCCTTGACTCAAAGGAAGTCACCGACATTGTCTGCTGCAGCGTAGTGCCTTCGTTGAACTACCCCCTCACCAGTGCCTGCATCAAGTACTTTGACATCGATCCCCTGCTGGTGAAGCCGGGCATCAAGACAGGTCTCCAGCTGAAATATGCCAATCCCCGGGAGATTGGGGCAGACCGTATCGCCGCAGCCATCGGTGCTGCCGCCTACTATCACGACTCGGACATCATCATCGTAGACATGGGTACTGCCACCACGGTGGACATCCTCACTGCCAAGCGGGAATTCCTGGGCGGCGTCATCATGGCAGGAGTCAACATGTCCATGCAGGCCCTGTCCCAGGGAACGGCACAGCTGCCCAACGTTGAGATTGCCCATCCAGCCCGAGCCTGCGGAGCAAGCACTGCAGAGGCTATCCAGTCAGGACTGTACTATGGTGCCTTGGGTGGCATCAAGGAGCTAATTTCCGCCTACACCCGGGAGGTCTTCGATGGCAGGAAGCCCATGGTCATCGGTACCGGCGGCTTTTCACACCTCTTCCAGGAGGAGGGCATCTTCAATGTGGTGATTCCCAGCCTCATCTTTGACGGCCTTCATTGCGCCCTACAAATGAACAAACAATGACACCCACGAGGAATAAGCTTGAAGGAGAAAAAATGGCAACAGAAAATGGAACCATGATGAGGGAAATATCCTTGCAGGACATTGAAGGGCTGCGTATCGGCCATACCCAGAACCACCAGGCAAAGACAGGGGTCACCGTGCTGGCCTTTCCCCGGGGAGCCAGAGCTGGCGTGGATATTAGCGGCGGTGGTCCTGCCTCTCGTGAGACACCGGTGCTCTCCCCCCTCACCGCCGACGTACCGGTACATGCCATCGTGCTTTCAGGTGGGTCTGCCTACGGACTGGCAGCCGCAGACGGAGTGATGGCCTGTCTGGAGGAACGGGGCATAGGCTACAACACTGGCTTTGCCCTGGTGCCCATCGTGTGCCAGAGCTGCATCTACGACCTTGGCTACGGCAGCAGCACGATTCGGCCAGACAAAGCCATGGGCTACCAAGCCTGTCTCCACGCTTTGGAACAAAACCAGCACCCCCAGGGCAATTATGGGGCCGGTACTGGAGCCACCACAGGAAAGCTTGCCGGCATGAACAGGGCATCCAAGGCGGGCGTGGGCATCTACGGGGTGGAGGTGGCCGGCTTGCAGATGGCAGCCATAGTCGTGGTGAACGCATTGGGGGACATTTTTTCTGCCACCACGGGAGAAAAGCTTGCGGGCCTCACCACTCCAAACCGAGAAGGCTGGACAGATATTCGGGAAGCCCTCTACACCTTCACCCAGTCCACCGACCTGTTCACCCGCAACAACACCACCATCTCCGCCATCGTCACCAACGGCGACTTCTCCAAGGCCCAGCTCACCAAGCTGGCTGCCATGGCCACCACCGCCTACGCCCACTGCATCAACCCAGTGGGCACCTTGGCAGACGGAGACACGGTGTACGCCGCCTCGGTGGGAACCCATCCCGCAGACCTGAACATGGCAGGCACCCTGGCAGCCCAAGTTCTGGCAGAGGCCATCCAGCGGGCTGTTGTTACGGCACGGATATCAGATGAAGAATTCTTAGGGAACATCGGGAACCCACTTCCACCAAGCAGCTGCACATAGCATTCTCAAAATAAAAAAATCGGGGAGAAGCAGCCACCTCTCCCCGGCGCCATCTATTGAATCCAGCTGATGGGAGGAAGAATCTTGAAAGCATACTTGAC
>CAMGSV010000110.1 GCA_946061495.1 uncultured Spirochaetales bacterium
AATATTTCATTGAAACTTATACTATGCTCAATGATGATGCAGTAGCTGCAATGGAAACAGCGGTATTGGTCAGAATGAGAAAATATCGTGAGGAGCGGCAGATGTCTCAGCTGGAGCTTTCCCTTGTGTCGGGTGTTTCCCAGAACATGATCACCTATATCGAGACGGGGAAACGGACTCCATCCTTGCGGACTTTCATCAAGCTCTGTGCCGCTCTGGATATATCTCCTGCAAGTCTCTTTGAGGTGCAGGATGAGAAGCGTTGTGCCGCAAAGAAAATGGTGCTGGAGGCAATCCAGCGCTACATGTGATGGATGCCCTCGAATCCATTCCCACCTTCACCCCTTTGTTGAACAAATCCCCGAAATTCAGTAGAATTGGAGGGACAAGGAATTGATATGAGCAGTGAGAATCGAAAGATTGACGAGGGGACCCTTGATGCCCTCCTGTACCTGTCCCGGTTGTCGCCGGAGAGCACGAACCTGGCCACCCTGCGGCAGCAGGTTGACCAAATTGTCGGATATTTTGATATTCTGTCTGAATTTACCCATAACGAAAATCCCTACGACGCCTATCCTTCCACCCAGTCTGAAAGGCTTCGGGAGGATGACGTGGTGAAGGGCCTGGACATTCCCGATGTGAAAAAGATTTCCGAGGAATTCCTTGACGGCTACTTCCGTGTGCCCAAGGTGCTTGGGGAGGGAGCGTAGCCATGTCCCAGTTCAACATGCAGACCATCCAAGGGGTGCGGGATGCCCTGGCAGCCGGTGCTACCACCAGCCAGAAGCTGGTGGAGGAGACAAAGGCTGTCTTTGATGCTGATTCCCAGTCCGAGCTGCCCCTGAACGCCTTCCTTGAGATATACGACGATGCCATCCTCCGGGCTCAGGAGGCGGACCAGCTCCGTGCCCAGGCAGCGGCGGAAGGGGAGGCCGCCCTGAAAAGGCTTTTGGAGGAGAAGCCCCTGCTGGGGGTTCCCTTCGCCGTGAAGGACAATATCTCCGTCAAGGGCCACCAGCTCACCTGTGCCAGCCGCATTCTGGAGGGCTATGTGGCTCCCTACAACGCCACCGTCATTCAGCGGCTGCTTGATGCCGGCGCCATTCCCGTGGGTCGCTGCAACATGGACGAATTCGCCATGGGCTCCTCCACGGAATACTCGGTCTACGGAGCCACCCGCAATCCCATCAACCGGGAGTACGTTTCCGGCGGATCCTCCGGTGGCTCCACTGCCGCAGTGGCCGCCAACCAGGCCCTCTTCGGCTTGGGAACCGAGACTGGTGGCTCCGTGCGCCTGCCGGCCAGCTATTGCGGTGTCTACGGACTCAAGCCCACCTACGGTGTTTTGAGCCGCTGGGGCGTGGTGGCCTATGGCTCCTCCCTGGACCAGGTGGGCCTTTTGGGACACACTCCTGCCGACATCGCCCTGCCCCTGTCCGTCATGAGCGGCGTGGACTTCTACGACGATACCAGCGCCGATTTGCCGGAGTCCGATTCCCTGCGGAGCCTTGCCGCCCTGGATGAAGGCCAGCTGGCCTCCCTGAGAATTGCCGTTCCCCGCCAGTTTTTGGAGGCCAAGGGCATGGATTCCGACGTGGCCGCTGTCTTTGAGGCCACCCGGAGCTGGTTTGAGCAGAAGGGAGCCTCCATTTCTGTGGTGGATCTGCCCATTCTTGATGCCGCCATCGCCAGCTACTATGTCATCGCCCTCAGCGAGGCCGCCAGCAACCTGAGCCGCTTCGACGGAATCCGCTATGGCCGCCGCCGAGACCCCGGCCAAGGGTTCGACGAGCTCTACGTCCAGACCCGCAGCGAGGGCTTTGGCCCCGAGGTCCGCCGCCGCATCATCATCGGAAACTACGTGCTTTCCGAGCAGTTCTCCGGTGACTGCTACAAGAAGGGCATGAGCGTCCGGGCGAGAATCCAGCGGGAGGTAGCCCAGCTCTTCCAGGACTACGACCTGATGCTCTGTCCCACCTGTCCCACGGCGGCCTTCAAGCTGGGCCAGAAGGTGGACGATCCCCTGGAGATGTACCTCAGCGACCTGTTCACCACCTTCGTGAACCTGGCCCGCATTCCCTCCCTGTCTGTTCCTGCAGGAAGCACCAAGGATGGTATGCCCGTGGGAATCCAGTTTGCCGGCGCCATGTTCAGCGAGGCACGGATTTTGCAGATTGCCCAGGCCTGGGAGCATGACCATCCCGGCTGCGGCATTCCGGTACAGGCTGATTGTGGAGGTGGAAAATGAGTGTTGAACGATACGAGGTTGTCATTGGATGTGAGATTCACTGCCAGCTTTTGACAAGGACAAAGGCCTTCTGTGCCTGCGAAAATCGATATGGTGGCATGCCGGATACCCGTGTCTGCCCTGTCTGCCTTGGTCTGCCGGGAGCCATGCCCCGTGTCAGCAAGGGCTATGTGGAACTAGGGGCCGTGGCTGGACTTGCCCTGAACTGCAATATCGCCCGATTCACCAAATTCGACCGCAAGCACTATTTCTATCCCGACCTGGCCAAGGGCTACCAGATTACCCAGTACGACATTCCCCTCTGTGCCGACGGCCACGTGGATCTGCCCTTCAAGCATTTGCCTAAGGAGCAGCAGCCCGGCGGGGAAAAATACCGTCCGCTGAATTTTGTGGGGGACAACTGCGACATCGACGGCCAGTACCGCCGTGTCCGGGTGGAGCGCATTCACCTGGAGGAGGACGTGGGAAAGAGCCTCCATCTGGAGGGCAGCCACAGCTACATCGACTACAATCGCTGCGGCACCCCCCTCATCGAGATTGTCACCAAGCCCGACATTGCCTCTCCTGAGGAGGCGGCCCTGTTCATGCAGACGGTGCAGGAAATCCTGCGCTACGTGGGTGTCACCAAGGGCAACTTGGAGGAAGGCAACATGCGCTGCGATGCCAACATCAACTTGAGGGTGTGGGAGAATGGGAAAAAATACCAGACCCCCATCTCCGAGATCAAGAACCTGAACTCCTTCCGTTCCATCCGTGACGCCTGCAATTACGAGATCAAGCGGCAGCTCCATGAATTCGAGACAAGCCGCCAGGAATTCAATCCCGGCTTCAAGAACACCATGGGCTGGGACGATGCCAAGGGAGAGACGGTGATCCAGCGCACCAAGAATTCCTTTGTGGACTATCGCTTTGTGGTGGAGCCTGACATCAAGCCCTTCAGCGTGTCGGAGGAGTGCATCCAATCAGCCCGGAGCCGGGTAGGGGAGCTGCCTGAGCAGAAGCGCCAGCGGCTTAAGTCCCAGTTCGGCCTCAGCGACTTTGATGTGGAGACCCTCACCTCCAGCCGTGAGCTGGCCCTGTGGTTCGAGGAGGCGGCAGCCCAGTCCAAGGATCCTAAGAAGGTGGCCAACTGGATCTTGGCGGAGCTGCTGGCTGTGCTGAAGGAGCAGGAACTCACCGTCTCCCAGCTGAAGATTGGTCCCGGCCACATCGCTTCCCTGGTGGATGCTGTGCAGGAGGGAAGGATTACCAGCAAGCAGGCCAAGGAGGTCTTTGCCGAGATGCTGGAGAGTGCCGCCCTTCCTGCCGACATCATCAAGGCCAGGGGAATGGAGCAGGTTTCCGACATGGGGGCTATTGAGGCCCTGGTGGAGCAGGTTATCGCCGAGAATCCTAGGGCGGTGGAGGACTTCAAGGGCGGCAAGACCAACGTCTTGGGCTGGCTCACCGGTCAGGTGATGAAGAAGTCTGCTGGCAAGGCGAATCCCGCCTCCGCCACGGCCCTGGTGAAAGAGAAGCTTTCCGCCCTATAAGCCATGAAGACCACCCAATACTGGTATTGCGCTGAATTCGAGGAGAAGTACGGTACTGTCCAGCGGGCGAGAGGCTGCTATCTCTACACCCGCAGTGGCCGCCGTGTGGTGGACATGTATCAGGAGGCGGGCCGTGCCATCCTGGGCTGGGGAAACTCCAAGGCCACCACCGTCTTCAAGAACATCATGAGCCGGGGGCTTACTGGTACCTTCCCCACGGACTATGGCCACCAGCTGGAGCGGGCGGTGAAGGCTCTGCTGCCGGAATACGACCAGGTGCGCTGGTTCAACAGTCTCTTTTCTGCCCAGACCGCCTTGGCCCAGTACTTTGACTTCTGGACGGAGATTCCCCTGGGGGAGCATCCCCTGCTGGATCCCACCGAGACCCTGTTTATGGAGAACCATGACCTGGCCCTGGACAACTGGCTGCTGAAGAAGGGAGTTCCCCGGTGGCGGCCCTGGTTGGACGAGGCTTGGTTCGCCTCCCGCCAGGACATTCCCCAGCAGGTGATGGAGGTCAACGAGAAGGCCCAGACAGCCATTGTTGTGGTGCCACCCCTTCCCTGGGTGCGGACCTACTATCTGGTGGGCTTTACGGAGCTGGAAGGTCGGTTCATCCCGCCCTCCGACGTGCTCCTGCCCCCGGTGATGGCATCCACCGCCCGTGCCATCTACGACCTGATAGCGGAGATGCCCAACCGCAGCGAGAAGGACTGGTGTCGCTTCGACTTTGTGGTGGGCAAGTATTGGGATCGCCGTGGCCCCTACCTGCTGCCCCTGCTGCCTCAGTCCCAGTACCGTGACTTCTTCCACCACTGCCTGGACTGCGGCATCTTCATCTCCCCGAATTATCGCATTCCTTCCATTATACCCTACGGAGCACAGGAGGGGGACTTCACTCAGTTGAAGCGGAACCCCTTCCCCTTCCAGCATGAGCGGATGCATGGGATGGATGGGTAGGTTCAAGGGGAGCCCCTCGAAATGGTTGTGCAGGGAGAGGTGCTTTCAGTGGGGAGCAGTCGTTCCCTTGAATAAGGTTTGATAATTGTGTATACTGATTCAGTCAGCTTCTGGTGGTTGCGATCCTGACGCTGATTGAGAGAAGGAGTGATGTGATGTCTACAAGAAATTCCATCGGATTTGGAGTTTTTTTAGTGCAGCTTGCACTGGGGCTTTTTTTCATTGCCAGTGGCATTATGACCCTCCAGCTGGAAGGCGGTTTCATGGGGCGGTTGCAGGCTGGATTCGGTGGAAACGAGGTTGCCACTGCCGTGTACAGCATTCTGAATGGTGATGTGGCCAACATTGTCATCATTGCCGTTGGTGTCTGTGAGCTGTTGGCTGGACTCTTCCTGATTCTCCGGTTTTTTATGGGTGTCGGAAAACTGGCGGACATTGTACTGATCATCATCATGATTGTATGGATTGTGGTGATTGTCCTGACAGACATTCTGGGGAGCGGCGGCCTGCTGAAGGGAGCATTGAGCAGCTTTGGCTCCATCATAACCTTCCTGAAGGTTTTTTCCTCCCATCTGCTGGTGCTCGGAGGCATCCTGATTGTAAAGCGTGGCTGACGAGAGCCGCCTAAAAAAGTACATCCGCAGTTTTGCTTGCAAAACTGCTTTCGCTAACCTGCCATGTCAGGTTAGCCTTGGCCGTAGGCCAATGCCAGGTCTTCCCACACTAGTTTTGCGGAGCAAAACTAGGTAGTTGGCCGAAGGCCAACGCAGGGTCTTCCCACACTAGTTTTGCGGAGCAAAACTAGGTAGTTGGCCGAAGGCCAACGCAGGGTCCATTAGCTCAGTAGGATAGAGCGGCTGCCTCCTAAGCAGCAGGTCGGACGTTCGATTCGTCTATGGGCCGATTTTCGGATGGTTCTCCCGCAATGGTGAACCATCTTTTTTTGCAAAAAACTTTCTCTTGTGTGATGTGGGGAGAGTATAGTATAATAGTAGGGTGAAAAAATCTCTTGTTGGGGCCATCATCACATCCGGTATTCTTTTTCTCGCCTTCTCCTGCTCAAACGACCAAGCTGTGTTGTCTGGTGGGGCTTCCTATGACAATACCCTGCGGATACAGTTCCAGGAGCGCTTTGCGGGAGTGGAGTGGACGGAGGAGCTGGAGGGAGACCTGCTTTCCAATCGGAAGAAATTGGATGAAGCCCTGTTCGCCCGCAGAAGCCTTGAGACAGCGGAGGGAGCTTCCGTTGTGCAGGTGCCGGATTCAGACAAGGTGCATCCATCCATCGCTGGCTTTGGTAGTCTCGATATAGGCTCCATGCCCACCGGTCTGCGGCAGGTGGTGGACTCCTTTTGCGAGGGGCTGTTGGATTTGTCCCGAAACAAGACGAAATCGGGAGTCTATACCTCCCTTGCCTCCATGATGCTGCCGGGACGCTCCTACATGCTGAGCATTTATCTCTATGATACCTCGTCCTATCCTGCAGCCCAGAGATTCTATCTGGGAGCGCCACGGGTGCAGGGCAAGAACTGGGAGGTTCCCGTTCTCTTTGTTGGTGAAGCGGGAAGTTGGACTATGGCCGTCCACGTCGTCCAGCAGGATGAGCAATGGAGGGTGGAGCAAATCCGCTATGGAGAATTTGTCTATGAATAATGTGTTGTCCGGCATCGAGCGTGATTTGGTGGTGTCATATCTGTGTGATTGCAATGTTCCCTTTACCCTGATTCCCCAGCAGCCGGCAGACAGGATTTTCTCCTTCACCACCGGACAGGGGGGGGTGAAGATTCTTCCGGAGGGAATAATTTTGTGCACCGAGGCCTGGGGGCTGCCCCAACAGTTGATTGGCCAGCAGGTGACCCTGCGGTTTTATTTCAAGAAGCTGGGACTCTCCTTTTCCAGTCTTGTGTCCTGCACCAAGTCCGGCGCCATGGCCTTGGTGGTTCCCCGGGAAATCCTCCGGCTGCCGGATGTGGAGGAGAACGCCACCACCGTTTTTTCCTGCAACATTTTTTTAGGAGAAGCCTTCAGTGGAGTGCAGATAAGCTGCTCCTTGCGGGAGGGCTATCCTTTGTTCCTGCCGCAGGTGTGGCAGCTGCTCCCCAAAAAGCCTTCCAGCCAGCTGATTGGCCGTCTGCGAGGCATCTGCGGTGTGGCTGCTGTAGAGGTGCCTGCAGCGGTGAGCAGGAAGCTTATGTCCACGGGAAAGTCCCTGCTGGTGACTGCCGGCTGGATTCAGCCGGGAATGGTGCTGCCCTTCGACGGCTGCCTCACCTCACGGGATGTGGTGGGGGAGCTGGATTTTCTGGATGCCCTGGCTGAGTTGAAGACAGGCTTTTACTTTACTGGTGGACAACCTGAGGTCGAGGCTGTTTCCCCGAGGAACCAGATCGGCTCCCAGCTGCAAGATATTGATTTCCAGCAGGTGTTCTGTATGGAAGGGGTCACCACCGCCGAAAGCATTACCAAGATTCTTCCGCTGATTCCTATTTGCCGCTATCTTGCGGAGCCGCAGGATGAGGTTCCACCTGCTGTCATGGACAGGGTGCAGCCCTTGGAATTGATTTATGTCAGCAGCACTGAGATGGTGATTGCCCTCCAGCGGGGGAGGTTCCCCCTCCAGCAGGATATGCGCTATTCCCTGCTGCTGCAGATACCGGTTCGGGCAACGCGGCGGTCCATCACCGTAGACTGTACCGTGAAGGCCATCTTTGACGGTGGTGATGGCAGAATCTGTGCCCTGTGCCGACTGGAGAACCTCAAGACAGAAGACCAGCGCTTCCTGTTCGAGTCTTTGAACAACAGCCGCTACCTGTAAAAAAAGAGGAAAAAATCTCATTTTTTCTTGATTTCCTTGTTTTTTTTTCGTATATTTTATTGTGTATCATATTTAGTTGATATCTTTTCATTTTATGGAGGTTTATTAGTATGAGTGATTTGCATTTTGTATCTTGCGGTGACCACAAGGGTGTCCTTGTTCGTCTTCCTGGTTTGTTCCCCGGTGCTCCCGAGGGAGTGCAGAAGCTTGAGGCTGGTGTAACTGACGCTGCCAAGGAAAAGCACATTCCAGTGGCAACAGTCGAGGGAAACAAGGTTACTGTTGTTGTCGGTAGCGTTGAGCATCCCCAGACAGAGGAGCACCACATCAGCTTCATCCTGCTGGAGACCAGCCTGGGAATCCAGTGCCGCACCCTGGCCCACAGCGGAAAGCCCGAGGCCACCTTCCTGCTGCAGGATGGCGAGAAGGCCATCGCTGCCTACGAGATGTGCAATCTCCACGGCCTGTGGAAAGTTGAGCTGTAAGTTCAACCGTGGGCTGTAAGCTCAACCCCAGCTTGCAAGCGGCGGTACGCATCGGTACGCTGCAGAAGGCTTGCGGGTTCAAAAAAGGCTCCGATTTCTGTGAAGTGCACCCCAATTATTGGACACTTTAGCTAGGCTGATTTTAAGGACTGAT
>CAMGSV010000111.1 GCA_946061495.1 uncultured Spirochaetales bacterium
GATTTATTCCAAGAAGGCTCGGGTTTTCCAGGGACCGAAGGTGTCCGTCTGCATTCCTGCTCGGAATGAGGAAAAGAACATTGAGGGCTGCATTCGTTCCTTTATGGCACAGAGCTACGAGAATTATGAGGTTCTGGTGCTCAACGACAACTCCGAGGACAGGACTGCTGATATACTGGACTCCCTGGAGAAGGAATTCCCCGGCAAACTGCGGGTGTTCAACGGAAAGCCTCTGGAGGAGGGCTGGACTGGGAAGATTTTTGCCATGAACCAGTTGATTCAACATGCTGATGGAGAGTATCTTCTCTTTTCAGATGCGGACACCATTCATAGAAAGGATTCCATCGCCTTTGCGGTGACCAATCTCACTGTCCACAATGCGGACATGCTCTCAGGATACATCAAGGAGAAGCTGGTGACCTTTGGAGAGCGGATTACCATTCCCCTGATGTTTATGCTGACTGGCTTTGTCCTGCCCATGTTTCTTAATAGGATCACTCCCTTTCCCTTTACGTCTGTGGCCATCGGCCAGTACATCATGATCAAGAAGAAGGTGTTTGAGGCGGTGGGTGGTTACGAGACCATGAAGAACCTCATCAGTGAGGACGTTTTCTTGGCACGTCTGGTGAAGAAGCGGGGGTATAAGACAATCTTCACTGACTGCAAGCGGGCCGCCACCTGCCGTATGTACACGGGATATACAGAGAGCGTGAACGGAATAACGAAGAACATATTCTCCTTCCTGTCAAACAATACAGCTATAATTCTGGTGGCAATTTTTGGGGTGACCTGCTTCCTGCTGCTGCCCTTTCCCCTGTTTATTGGAGCATTGATTGCAAATATTGCGGCAGGTGGCTGGGTTACCACCATCACCGTGCTGCTGGGAATCAATGTCCTCTTGATGTTCATTGTGTGGGTGCTGGTGTCTGGCTCCCAGCATCTTCCATTCTCAACGCCTTTTTTGTATCCGGTGCTTTTCGGCAATCTGGTGTATATGGCTACCCTCTCCTATATTAGGACCGTTTCCGGCAAGGGATATGTTTGGAAGGGCAGGGTAGTCCACTAATATGGCATATAAGCACGGCGACAAGCTGATTCCTACCGATCCTTGGTTTCGGATGGCTGCGTTCCTTACCTTTTATTCATTGATTGTTCCCGCCTCAGTTCTGGTGTGGGCCTTGTACCGAAACAAAATACGAGGGCGAAAGAACTTACGGTGTGTGAGCCATGCCATTACGGTGTCCAACCACACATTGTTGCTGGATCCGGTGATGATGGTATCTACCGTGTTTCCTGGGCATTTCTTCCAAACGCTTTTGGAGGCAACCGTCTGTGCTCCTGTGGTGGGTACTTTGACTCGGTTGCTGGGGGGGGTGCCTATTCCTCGTGGGGATGTCCACTTTTCGGCCCTGAAGGAGGGGTGTCAGGAGGCCTTCCGTCGGAATAAATTCATCCATTTCTATCCTGAGGGCGAGTGCTATCTGTACAATGCTTGTCCTCGAAAATTTCACCCAGGCGCTTTTTTCCTGTCAGCCAGTCTGGATGTCCCCATTATTCCCATGGCTACAGTGTTCCATAAACGGCGGTGTCGTCCGACCGTGCATCTGCATGTCCTTGAGCCGGTGTATCCAGCTGACTACAATGTGCGCAGGGAGGATGGTTCCATCGATCAGACAGCCCTCCGCCACTATATGGATGCAGTGAGGCAGCTGATTGTGGATAAGATTCAGCAGGAGCAGGGAACCGGTATATATTATAAGGGTGCCATGGACCGAATCCGCGGTATTAACGCATAGCTTTCTTCTTTATCATTTCATTGCTTTGAAAATTCCGCAGGGGTTTTCATAATGTGACATTTTTAGTATAATTGTGACATATTATTTAGATCTGAGGAGGATCATAGAATGGAAAAGCTGTTTAAGCTCCAAGAGCGGAGCACGACAGTTCGGACTGAGGTGGTGGCAGGAATCACTACCTTCTTGACCATGGCGTATATTCTGGCTGTAAACCCCGGTATGCTGGGTGAGACTGGCATGTCTGCAGGTGGGGTGTTCACTGCCACCGCTCTTTCTGCAGCCATTGCAACCTTGGTGATGGCCTTTGCCGCAAACCTTCCTGTTGGATTGGCTCCTGGTATGGGTTTGAACGCCTTCTTCACCTACACCGTTGTCTTCGGTATGGGCTACAGCTGGCAGGTGGCGTTGACCGCCGTATTCCTTGAGGGAATTCTGTTTATCGTGCTTTCTTTCTTCAATGTCCGTGAGGCCATCATCAAGGCAATTCCCGGCAACCTGAAGAAGGCGGTGGCTGTAGGTATTGGTCTGTTCATCGCACTGATTGGTCTGGCCAACGGTGGACTGGTGGCCAGCGACTTGGGAACCATCATCGGATTTGTGCCCCTGAAGGGTGGTGCTCCCATGGTTGCTGTCATCGGACTGATCATCACCATCATCCTGTTCTCCCTGCGGGTTCCCGGCTCAATCCTCATCGGAATCCTGCTGACCACTCTGGTGGGCATTCCCTTTGGTGTGACCACAGTTCCCGAAGGCTTCTCTCCTGTTTCCCTGCCTGCTGCACCCCTGTTCTGGCAGTTTGACTTCTCAGGTGTGCTGACCTTCAAGTTCTTCACCGTGTTCTTCACCTTCCTGTTTGTGGATATCTTTGACACCATTGGAACTTTGGTGGGTGTAACGACCCAGGCTGGCCTTACCGACAAGGAAGGAAATATTCCCAATGTAAAGCAGGCGCTGTTGGCCGACGCCGTGGGAACCTTGGCTGGTGCTGCCCTGGGAACCTCTACGGTCACCAGCTTTGTTGAGAGCTCTGCCGGTGTTGCCGTTGGTGGACGCACCGGTCTGTCCTCTGTGGTGACTGCCCTCCTCTTCCTGGTGGCACTCTTCCTGAGCCCCCTGTTCCTGCTGGTGCCCTCTGCTGCCACTGCTCCCGCACTGATTTTTGTCGGCTACCTGATGATGAAATCTGTGGTGGGCATTGACTTTGAGGATCCCACCGAGGGAATTCCTGCCTTCGTGACCATCCTAGTGATGCCCTTTGCCTACAGCATTGCCGAGGGAATCGTATGGGGTGTCATCGCCTACGTCATCCTGAATGTGGCAGCTCGGAAGTTCAACAAGATTTCCATTGTAACCTGGGTGCTCTTTGTAATCTTCTTCCTGCGCTTCTTCTTCAAGTAAGGGGAGTTGGAGCCTTGGATAGCCAGGGCTGATGGATGCCGTCATTTGGAGGTGGTGAGACTCCTTCCAGATGACGGCATTTTTGATTTGAGGCCCTCTTCTTTTGTCTGTAGAGTAAAGTTTTCACAAAATAATATGCCGAAAGGGAAGAAATCATGTTGGATTTGTGGTATATTTGGAAAAGATGGAGGTAATGAAAATGAAGGTTATACTGAACGAAGATCCTGAATTTGTAGCCAAGATGCGGGCAGCCCTGCAGAAGAAGGAGGGCTATTGCCCTTGCCGTCTGGAGAAGATTGACGACAACTTCTGTATCTGCAAGGAGTTCCGGGATCAGATTGCTGACCCTGACTACGAGGGCTATTGTCACTGTAGATTGTACTACAAAACAAAGGACTAATTTTACAAGGAGAATACAATGGCTGTATTGAAGGTAACAAAGGAACTGTTCGAGTCACAGATCAAGACAAGTGACAAGGTGGTTATGTTGGATTTCTATGCCGATTGGTGCGGTCCCTGCAACATGGTGGCCCCCATTGTGGCGGAGATTGCCGAAGAGAATCCTGACTACTGCATCGGCAAGGTGAACGTGGATGAAGAGCCAGACTTGGCCCGCCAGTTTGGCATCACCACTATCCCCACCCTGGTAATCCTGAACAAGGGTGAGCTGGTGCGCCAGTCTGTTGGAGCCCTGCCCAAGGAGAAGCTGGAAGCCTTCTTGAAGGGCTGATTCTCGGCTGGAACACGGCAAGCTCCTGACTGGAACCCATGATGCAGTTTTTTCTGCTCATGGGTTTTTGTTTTATAGGGAGGTTTGACAAAGGACAAGCCATGGATTAGTATGGAGGTATGGATGATACATCGGTACCTTACCAGCGTCCCTCTTGGGACCATTACTTTATGGAGATTTGCGACACCGTTGCCAAGCGGGCCACCTGTGATAGAGGTAGATCTGGCTGCGTCATCGCCAAGGAGAACCGCATCCTGGTGACAGGCTACGTGGGGGCACCTGCGGGGCTTCCCCATTGTGACGAGGTGGGCCACCAGATGAAGAAGATGATTCACGAGGATGGCTCTGTCACCCAGCACTGTGTCCGCACTGTTCACGCCGAGCAGAATGCCATCTGTCAGGCCGCCAAGAACGGCATCTCCATCGAGGGGGCAACCCTCTACTGCCGCATGACCCCCTGCCGTACCTGCGCCATGCTTATCATCAACTGCGGCATCGGGCGGGTGGTATGCCAGCGGAAATACCACGACAGCGCCGACTCTCTGGCCATGTTTGCCCAGGCTGGAGTGGAGATTGTCCACCTGCTGGACGAGGTGCAGCAGTACGAAAAGATGTAAAAAAAACCTGCAAGGATGCTTGCAGGTTTTTTCATTTAAAGGTTGGCCATTAACCATTCCTTGAAGCTTTCGTAGTCGGCAGACATAGGCTGTGACAGGTCTGGCAGTCGCAACACCTTTTCCAGACGGTCCGGCAGGGGGGGCTCACGGCCAATGGCCTGGCTTACGATGTCGCCGAACTTTGCCGGGTGAGCGGTTTCCAGCACCACACCGATGGCCTCACGGTTCAGCACCTTCTGGGCCCACTGAGGGAGGCTGGGGGTGAGGCCGGGCTTGGTGTAGTCTCCCGCCACTCCATCTGCCAGGCGACTCATGGCTCCACGGCGGATATCATCCCAGGCCTGCCAGGCCACCGCTCCGTGGGGATCGATGATGTAACCGGTGCGGCGGTTGCAGCTGCGGATGGCATCCATGGTGCCGGCATCATCCAGCCAGTAGGAGGCCATGTTCTTGCGGACCTCCTCTAGGGTGAACATCGCCTGCATCCGCTCGTAGTTGCTGGGGGCTCCCACGTCCATGGCATTGGACAGGGTGGCAACGGAGGGGCGGGCTTGGTATTCGCCAGTGGCAATCCAGTCGGGGATGGTGCGGTTTGAGTTGGTGGCAGCCACAAATCCCTGGATGGGGGCGCCCATCTTCTGGGCCATGAGGCCGGAGGTGAGGTTTCCGAAGTTGCCGGAGGGAACCACGCAGATGATAGCGGGGGTGTCTATCTTGTTGTCCCGGGGGCTGCGGTGGCGTACTACCAGTGAGGCGTAGGTGTAGTAGAAGCTCTGGGGCAGAAGCCGAGAGATGTTGATGGAGTTGGCGGAGGACAGGCGGAATTGCTGTCGCAGCTCAGCGTCGGTAAAGGCTGTTTTCACCAGCTTCTGGCAGTCGTCAAAGGTGCCTGCCACTCGCAGAGCACGGACGTTGCCGGTGAAGGTGGAAAGCTGCTTTTCCTGCAGTGGACTGATCTTTCCCTCTGGATATAGGATGGTGACATCCAGACCCGGCACATTGTGGAAGGCACTTCCCACTGCACTACCAGTGTCTCCAGAGGTGGCCACGAGAATGTGCAGGGGCTGCTCCTCATTCCTGTTGAAGTAGGACATGACCCGGGCCATGAAGCGGGCGCCGAAATCCTTGAAGGCGCAGGTGGGGCCATGGAAGAGCTCCAGCACGTAGGACTGGGGATCCAGAGGAACTACCTGGGCATTGAAGGGATAGGCATCCATGATGATTTCCTGCAGGTCATTGTCAGGAATCTCTCCCTCCACAAAGGGCTTTATGGTCTCATAAGCAATCTCTCGGAAGGATGGCTCACTTGTCTTGTTCAGGATACGAGAGCTGAGCGTGGGCAGCTCCACAGGCATATACAGGCCGCCAGTTGTTGCGTTCATGCCACTGACAACAGCTGTCTTGAAGTCAACCCTAACGGAAGGGTCCCTAGTATCGGTATAAATCATTTCGTTTTTCCTTTTGGCTGGGAAGATACAATGCACCCAGAATATGTCAATCGATTATATCATAGTGATTTGTAATATACAAGTTTTTCACTGCCAGACATGGAGAAAAAGCAAGTTTTTCATCGATTTGTGGGGAGTTTTCAGGATGGGAAGCAGTTTGAATGGCTTGTCATAAGACTTCCCACTAGTATTTTTCCCCTGAAATCGATAGAATATCCTGTATTATGTATTATATTCGCAGAACTGCCTGCATGAGAGGAAGGGTATTGTATCCTTGGAATCCATTTACGGAATGTGATTGGCAGGGCAAGCGGCGGTTCTGTTTCTGCATGCTTATTTTTTTGACGGAGACAATTCTTTAATGGCAGAAAGCGACAAGCTCATAGTCCGGGGTGCCCGGGAGCATAACTTGAAAAACATCGACGTGGAGATGCCACGGAACAAGCTGGTGGTGATCTCTGGTCTTTCCGGGTCGGGGAAGAGTTCCCTGGCCTTTGACACCATCTTTGCGGAGGGCCAGCGCCGCTACATGGAAAGCCTTTCCTCCTACGCACGGCAGTTTTTGGGGCGCATGGACAAGCCCGACATCGACTACATCGAGGGGCTTTCCCCAGCCATTTCCATCGAGCAGAAGACTACCCATCGCAATCCACGATCCACGGTGGGAACGGTTACGGAGATTTATGACTACTACCGACTCCTCTTTGCACGGATTGGCATTCCCCATTGCCCTGACTGCGGCCGGGAAATCCGGGAGCAGTCCACGGACCAGATTATCGATGCGGTGATGTCCTGGGAGGAGGGGGCTAAGATTCAGATTCTGGCCCCTGTCATCTTCCGCAAGAAGGGGGAGCACCAGAAGGTGATTGAGGATGCTCGGAAGGCGGGGTACCTGCGGGCCAGAATCGACGGCATGATGGTGGAGCTGGAGGATGGGGTGAAGCTGGACAAGCAGAAGAAGCACTCCATCGACTTGGTGGTTGACCGCATCGTGCTGTCGGACCAGGTGCGGAAGCGGGTGGCCGCCTCTGTGGAGACAGCCCTGGAGGCAGCCAACGGCATGACGGTCATTACCCGGCGGATTGGGGACTCGGAGACGGAGCATTTTTTCTCCCAGAAGAATTCCTGCCCCGACTGCGGCATCTCCATTCCTGAGCTGCAGCCGAGGCTCTTTTCCTTCAACAATCCCGTGGGAGCCTGCCCTGACTGCACCGGCCTGGGGGAGACCATGGAATTCGACCTGGATCTGATTGTGCCGGACAAGTCCAAGTCCTTTGACGAGGGGGCCTTCGGTTCCTACAATCCCACCTCGGCCTGGCAGCGGACACGGTTCCAAGCTCTGGCCAACGAGTACGGCTTCAGTCTTTCGGACCCCTACGAAAACCTCACTCCCGCCCAGCAGCAGGTGATTTTCTACGGCAGTGACAAGCCCCTGCACTTTGTGTACCACAAGCAGAGCGGGGAGGGGCATTCGGTGTACAACAAGCCTTGGCCGGGAATCTTTGCGGATCTGAAGCGTCGCCAGATGGAAAGCTTCTCCGAGGCCCAGCGGGAGAGCTACGAGAAGTACATGGTCCACCGCCAGTGCACCTGCTGCGGCGGTTATCGGCTGAAGAAGGAGGCTCTGGCGGTGACGGTGGGTGGCAAGAGCATCTTCCAGCTGACCCAGCTTTCCGTGGGGGAGTCAATTGAATTCTTCAACCGGCTCCAGCTGACGGAGACGGAGGAGCAGATTGCCCGCCAGATCAAGAAGGAGATTCAGGACCGGCTCTCCTTCATGAAGAATGTGGGGCTTGACTACCTGACCCTGGAGCGGCAGGCTGCCACCCTTTCTGGCGGAGAGGCCCAGCGGATTCGGCTTGCCACCCAGATTGGCTCCAGTCTCATGGGGGTGCTCTACATTCTGGACGAACCCTCCATCGGCCTGCACCAGCGGGACAACCAGCGGCTCATCGACACCCTTACCTACCTGCGGGACCTGGGCAACACCTTGGTGGTGGTGGAGCATGATGAGCAGACCCTCCGCACCGCCGACTGGATCATCGACCTGGGGCCCGGTGCCGGTGTCCATGGGGGAAATGTGGTGGCGTCTGGAACGCCGGAGCAGGTGATGCAGGTGGCCGAAAGCCTCACAGGGCAGTATTTAGCCGGC
>CAMGSV010000112.1 GCA_946061495.1 uncultured Spirochaetales bacterium
CAAGATGTTTTTTCCACGATTTTTTCTGAAGGCACGGGAGGAGCATGAGGTTCTTCTTGGTTCTCCTTGGATTTATGACAATGAGATTCTCTTCGTCAAGTACATGAAGGAGGGGCGGATTCAGCAGCAGGAATTCCCGGTGGCAGGAAGGGGAACGCTGCCGATGGAAAAGGCCTTTCCGGTGGGTGATGGTATGCCTGTGGAGGTGTACTCCAAGTCGGGGCTGTTCCTGGGGACGGGCATCTTCAACGGCAGGTCAAAGATTGCCATCCGGCTGCTGAGTCGGGAAAAGCCAGAGGCGATTTTTGGTGATCTGTCTGGCTTGGCTGAGAGGAATGTGGCTGATGACGGGGAGGCCTTCCATGGGCTGCTCCACAGTCAGGCCACCAGAGATTTCTTCCTGCAGCTGGTAAAAAGGGCGCTGGATCTGCGGTATCTCTTCTATAGAAAGGCCGACTCCTACCGGCTGATCTTCGGTGAGTCCGACGGGATTCCCGGTCTGGTGGTGGATCGCTACTACGATGTGGAGGGCCATGTGTTCCTTTCCGTCCAGTTCTTGAGCCTGGCGGTGGAACTCTTTCGGCAGGAGATTCTGCTGGCTCTGGAGAGCCTGTGCCATCCCTTCGGCATCTTCGAGCGCAGCGATGTCCATGTTCGTGAGCTGGAGGGACTGGAGCTGCAGAAGGGCTGGATCGGTCCGGAGCGGAATCCACGCATCACCATCAGGGAGAACGGCATCCTGCTGAAGGTGGACCTGGAGCAGGGGCAGAAGACGGGATATTTCCTTGATCAGAAGGAAAACCGCCGGGTGGTTGCCAGCCTTTCCCAGGGGCGGCGGGTGCTGGACACCTTTACCCATACAGGGGCCTTTGGTCTGAATGCCCTCTCTGGCGGGGCCAAGTCGGTGGTTTCCGTGGACATTTCCCCGGAGGCGGTGACCACCGTGGAGGAGAACATCGCCCTCAACAAGGCCCTGTGCAAGGAGGGCCACACTATGGAGGCTGTCTGCTGCGATGTCTTTGACCTGCTGCGACGCTATCAGGAGGAGGGCCGCCAGTTCGACCTGATTGTGCTGGACCCGCCCGCCTTTGCCAAGAGTGCCGGCAAGGTGGACAAGGCCTATGGCGGCTACAAGGAGATTAACCTGCGGGCCATGAAGCTGCTGGTGAAGGGTGGCATTCTGGTGACCTGCTCCTGCTCCCACTTTATGGATGCCGCCACCTTCTATGACATGATTGCCCATGCCGCCAAGGATGCCCACCGCCAGGTGCAGATTATCCAGCGTCGTGGTGCGGCTTCTGACCATCCCCAGCTGGTGGGCTATGACAAGGGGGAATACTTGAAGTGTGCTGTGGTGAGGGTGCTGTAATGTACAATGGGGTGGTTGTTCTGGGGCCCACGGCCTGCGGCAAGACGGCGGTGGGAGTGGGGATTGCCGCCCGCTGCAACGGCGAGGTGGTTTCCGCCGACTCCCGTCAGGTGTACCGTCACCTTGACATTGGCAGCGGAAAGGATTTGGGGGAGTATACGGTTGCGACGGCCGCCGGAGACAGGCTGCAGGTTCCCTATCATCTGATCGATGTGGCACAGTTGCCCCAGGAATACAGTGTCTATGACTACCAGCAGGATGCCTACCGGGCCCTTGCTTCAATTTTTCAGCGGAAAGGGCTGCCGGTGGTGGTGGGGGGAACGGGAATGTACCTGGATGCTTTGGTGAGGGGCTATGACCTGGTTCGGGTACCCACCAACGAGACCCTGCGGCAGGAGCTGGCGGGCATGTCCATGGATGAGTTGGCCCGGCGGCTGCGTGCTGTTCGGGGAGCCTTGCACAACAACACGGACTTGACGGAGCGCCATCGGCTTCTGCGGGCCATTGAAATTGCAGAATTCCAGGTACATGGTGGCGAGGTAACGGCGGCAGACATGCCCCCTAGACCTGATTTCCGCCCCCTTGTTTTCGGCACCACCTTTCCCCGGGAGCAGCTGCGTCGAAACATCACGGCACGGCTGCGCTCCCGGCTGAAGGAGGGAATGATTCAGGAGGTGCAGGCCATCCACGACTCAGGCATTGCGTGGGGGCGGCTGGAGCGGTTGGGCTTGGAGTATAAGTTTGTGGCCCAGTTCCTGCAGGGAAAGATTGCTGGTGAGGATGAGTTCTTCTTCCAGTTGAATAGAGCCATCGGACAGTTCGCCAAGCGTCAGGAAACCTGGTTCCGTGGCATGGAGCGAAAGGGTGTGAAAATACACTGGCTTGCTCCCGGCACTGTGGAGCAACGTATTGACGAGGCCATGGCAATGATGGCAGCCCAGGGGCTGGCAGTCTAAGACTGGCAGTCGGCCGTCCAGCCTTTGATTATGATCTGGGGCTGGACAGCATCCAATCAGGCGTTGGCTGCCAGCTTGTTCTTTGTGGGGATTTTTTCAATGTAGCCTGTTCTCAGGCAGCTCTCGAAGAGGCTCTTGCTGAGGAAGTCGGTGGTCTCCTCCTCGTAGCCGTCGTGGTCGCGGACAATCTTCACAACATATCCGTCTTCCATCTCCCTCAGAATTGTCATATAATCAGATGGGTTGGAGCTCTTCAGTCTGTAAAAATCCATGGGTTTCCTCCCAGTTTTTTTCTGTTTAGTTGATTCGCCGGTTGATTCGGACAAAATCGCATACAGCCTTATTTTCGGTTTATGCCGGCGCTGATATTAGCTTTTTTATGAGGTACGCAGTGGAATATAGTGATGCCCACATTCATATTGCCGATTGTGTCGAATGGACGCTGCCTCCGGATACGGTGGTCTGTTCCTCCGCCCACTCTTGGGAGGAATTCCAGCTGGTGGAAAGAGCTGTCCAGGAGCATCCCGGCAGGGTGATGGCAACCTTCGGCATCCATCCCCAGAACCCGGATGCCACCCTCTATCCTGTGCTGGAGGAGCTGGCCCGTCAGAAGCGGATTCAGGCGGTGGGGGAGGCGGGCTTCGACCTTTTTACCTCGGAATATCAGGCGACGTTGCCACGGCAGCTGGAGGTCTGGTGCCTGCAGTTGGAGTTGGCCAGGAAATACCAGCTGCCACTGGTGGTGCATTGCCGCAAGGCTATGGACAAGGTTTTTATGTATACAAAGGAATTGAAAGCCCTGCCCGCTGTCGTGTTCCACGCCTATCCAGGTTCGCTACAGGAGGCTGGAAACCTGCTGCGACGTGGGGTGAACGCCTACTTTTCCTTCGGCAAGGAGCTGATTCGTGGCAGGAGGAACAGTATCCAGTGCGTGGAATCCCTGCCCTTGGAGCGGCTGCTGGCGGAGACAGATGCCCCCTACCAGACACTGCGTCACCAGGCTGCAACGCCACCTGGGGATATAAAGTGTGTGTATGGAGAATTGGTGAAAATTCGTGCTGTTGGAGAGGATGAGCTGAAAAAGCAATTGCTGGACAATTTTTGCTCCCTGTTTCAGTGAGGAGCGAAAAGGATCTAGCTGGAGAGGGACTGCAGCTCCAGCAGGGTTTGCTGGTACAGGTCGAGAATCCTATCCACAAGGAGAGCCGTGTCCTTGTGGTCTCCGGAGGAGGCGGCTGATACCTTGCCCCTGAAGATATCCTCCAGTTTTTGAGCCTCTGCCGCCAAGGGATTTGCACTCAGCTGGCGGGCAGCTCCTTTGAGCCGATGGATGTACTGGGCAGCCTCCAAGAATTCCTGAGATCCGTTGCTGCGGAACTGGCTTTCCAATTCCCGTAGTCTTTCCGGCTGGAAAGCCTTGTCTTCAAGAAAGGCGTCCACCAGAATCATGTAGAGGCTCATGTCATTGTCAAGCCGCTCCAAGGCTTCGTTCATGTCAATCAAAGTGGTTGAACGTTTTTCCATGGGTTGCATTATAGTATATTTCTCTTTTTTTTGCTATATTTAATGCATGAACTTCATGACTATCTTCCTGTACGGAAGTCTTGGCCTGAGTCTGGCCTTTTCTTTTTTGAACCTTGTCTTTGCTCCCGATATTGCTGTGGTGGCCTTTCCCCTGTCCCTGATTTTTTCTGCTGTGCTGACGTACATTTCCTTTTTCCAGATGTACCGGAAGGGGAATCTGGCGGTGGTCTTTCTTGTCCGCAAGCTGTACCAGTACCTGCCCTTCATCTTGTTGGTGGCCTTTGTGTTCCGTCGTGCCGGTGCCCAGGGAACAAGCCATTGGTTCGACCTGCTTTCCGTGCTGGTGTGGTTGCTGGCTACGATGTGTGGGCTTGGGATGCAGTTCCTGCTGGGAAACAAGCGCATTGCCGCCGCCTTTCCCCGGTGGGAGGAATTCCAGCAGGAGCGGGGGCAGGCAAAGCCCAATAAAATCAAGCGGTTCTTCAAGGAGCTTTTTGAGTGGGTGGACGCCTTCATCCAGGCTGCCTTTACGGTGGCCCTGCTGAACATCTTCATCATCCAGTTGTACGAGATTCCCTCCGAATCCATGGTGCCGGAATTCCTGGTGCGGGATCGGGTGGTGGTGTTCAAGACAGCCTCCGGCCCCAAGTTTCCCCTGTCCAATGTGGGCATTCCCCAGCTGCGCTCCTACGACCGGGGTGACATCGTGGTGTTCCGCAATCCCCACTATAGCCGTGACCGCCAGTCCGAGGTGCGGACCTTTGTGTCCCAGCTGGTGTACACCCTCACCTTTACCATGGTGAATCTGAATGTGGACGAGGAGGGCAACCAGAAGGCGGATCCCCTGGTGAAGCGGGTCACGGGCCTTCCGGGAGAGCAGCTGATGATGGTGGATGGTGTGCTCTATTCCCGCACTGCCGACTCCCTAGAGTTCACGGTGGTGGCGGAGGATGCGCGGTGGGCGGAATGGAATGTGGCCGCCCTGCCGGAAAAGACCCTGGAGCATGTGCAGGACATTCCCCTGCCGGAATCGGCCTACCAGTCCATGCTCCGCTGCGAGGAGCTGAAGAACCAGTTGGACTACAACCAGGTGCGTCAGGAAGTCCTGCAGCTGGTGGATGAATTTGTGGCTGTGCGGAACCAGTTGTCCGGTACTGATTCAGCTGCTCCGGGAGCTGGCGCCACCATCATTCCCATGGCGGACCTCTTTGAGTACACCTTCTTCTCCCGTTCCGACGAGATTTCCCGCCGCCTGCTGACGGTGGCTGGTGGCGGCCGCTGGTTCAAGGAGTATATGACTGCTTGGATTGACCAGATTCCGCAGGAATGCTTCCAGGACAATGGGATGCTGGTGGGGGGCGACCGCTACAGCGACTCCAATTTCCGGTTGAACCTCATGGCAAAGCTGGCCTTCGGGCGGCTGGTGGTGCAGAATGCCCGCCTCACTGCCAGTGGCACTTCCATGGCCGGCTGGCGGCAGGATGCAGTTCGTATGGCCGCCCTGGATGAGATGCAGATGCTGCACCAGTACCTGATGCTGCTGGACCTGCGGAGTATGCCGGTATTTCCTGCCAATCAGGATGGCCAGCCTGCATATATTCCAGAGAATTCATACTTCATGATGGGAGACAACAGGTTTAACTCCCTCGATATGCGCCATTCCTATGACTCTCAGCTGGTGGCAGTCACCTCCTTTGATCCTTATTCTCTTCTGTACTATTCAAATATTGCTCCCCAGGCGGTGGGTGCCAGAGATATTCTTGGGACAACAGTTCTTCGGTTCTGGCCAGTAAACCGTTTTGGTGTGCCGGGAATTACCGGAAAGGAGTGATTTGACCTTCTGTATTTCTGACGGGCCACGATTGTTCTTTCAGCAATAGTGGCTGTCCATATTGACAGAAGTTCTATTTTTATTCATCATGAGCGGATATGAGTGACATGAGGCTGAGTAGGGCACATCTGGAGACCTTGCCAACGGCGGATTTGATTGCCTTGGCAGATGAGTATGGCATAGATATTCCAGAGAATTTAAATAGACGATTTATAATTGGTGAGTTGTTGGAGGCTGCAGAGGAATGGGACGAATTCGAGGATGACTTGGAGGAGTCCGACCAACTGGAGCCAGCGGACCTACCCCAGACATACAATGAGACAGTGATTTCTGCCGTGCTTCGCAATCCGGTGTGGCTTTTCGTCTATTGGGATGTAAAGAAAGACCATATTGTTCAGATTCAAAAATCCAGCAAGGTGCAGACCCTGAGTCTGCGGGTTGCCATGTTCCATCGTGAAAATCCCGATGTTGTGGCCGACACCTTCGATGTTCCCATCACCATCGACGATCGGAACCGCTATGTGCTGTTGCCTGCGGGATTCGGCTTTGCCCGGGTGGACCTGGTGCTGGAGCTGGAGGAGGACATGCACGAGGTGTGGGCCAGTACCGGAATGATACGGCTGCCCCATGTCTCTGCGAGGCTTGCTAATCCCTTGCCCGACACGCCCGTTTCACCGGTGCTGAAACTATCTGGCTTGCCGGAGCTGCTGCGCACCCACTACATGAACCATCGTCAGTCTTTTTTCTAGGAGTCTAAGTCAATGTCGAAAAAGAAACTCGTCCTAACATTGGTGGCCCATCAGGGATATTTTTGTCCCAATAGCGTCCAGGAGCTTTCCCATCCGGAAATAGAGCTTCTTTTCGCAGGCATCTCCGACACCTACATTCCCCTGCTGAATATGTTCGAGACACTGGATCTCCAGCATGTTCCCTTCAAGCTGGGGATTGTCATGACTCCCACCCTCTGCACTCTGCTTTCAGACTATTCTGTTCAGGAGCGGTACGTCGGCTGGCTGGACAAGCTGATTCTGCTGGGTGAGCACCAGCTGGAGGGGCTGGATGAGTCCGATCCCCTGCTTCCCCTGGTGAAGGCAGAGCTGGAACGGGTGCGCAAGTGCAAGGATGACTTCATAAATGTCTACAAAAGCGACTTGCTGGCAGCCTTCCGGTATTATGCCGACCGAGGCAGCATCGAGCTGATGGCCACCGCCGCCACCGCCGCCTTCCTCCCTCACTACATCGACCTTCCTGAGGCGGTGAATGCCCAGGTGGAGGCCGGTCTCCATTCCCACCGCCAGTTCTTCGGCTTGATTCCCGATGGATTCTGGCTTCCGGCCATGGGCTATGTCCCCGGCTTGGAGGAGGTCATCAAAAGCTATGGCTTTGGTTATACTATCCTTGATTCCCACGGCCTGCTTTTTGGCGACCCCATGCCGCGGAAGGGTATCTTTGCGCCTGCATTGTGCCATAACGGCCTGTGGGTCTTCGGTCAGGATCATACTGCCGAGGAATGCGTGGTGGGTCCTGGAGGATTCATGCATCAGGATGTGTATCGTGACCAGAACCGTGACTTCGCCTTTGAGGCCACCGACCAGCAGCTGGAGGGTTTCCTGGTGGAAAACAAGGTTCGCCTGCCTTCTGGCTACAAGTACTGGACTCGTGGCGATAATCAGGAATTGTACTGCAGGGAGGCGGCCCAGGCCCAGGCTCGTGCCGATGCCCAAGCCTTCGTAAGGAAATATGAGGAGAAGCTTTCCATGGCCAGCCATGCCTTGGAGAGCGAGGATGTCTCCATAGTCTGCGCCTTTTATGCCAAGGATTTCGGTCAGCTGTGGCATGAGGGCATGTATTGGCTGGAACAGGTCATCAGATTGGTGGCGGAAAGTCAGGAGCTGGAGCTGGCCCAATGCTACGACATGCTGGATCACAAGAAGGACTTGCAGCAGGTGAATCCCTTCATGTCCGCCACCACTGGCACCGGCTACGGGGAAAATTTCTTGGACATGAAGAATGACTGGATGCTGCGGTATGCACGGAAGGCCTGCCAGCGGATGAACCAGCTGGCGGACCGTTTCCCGGAGGACACCGGTTTGAAGGCCCGTGCCTTGAATATGGCTGCTCGGGAGGTGCTTCTGGCCCAGGCACTGGATTGGCCCAAGATGCTCAGCGAGGGGCTGTTCCCTGAGTATGCCGAGGCCCAGTTCAAGAAGAACGTCCAGTCCTTCATCACGGTCTACGACTCCTTGGGCGCCAACACCATCAGTACTGAATGGCTTACCCGACTGGAGCAGGAGCATCCTCTGTTCCCGTGGATGAACTACAGAATATTCAGCAAGAAGCAGTGATTCCCAAGAGGGCTGTTTCTACTCCGCTCATCCAGGATGAACTACAGAATATTCAGCAAGAAGCAGTGATTCCCAAGAGGGCTGTTTCT
>CAMGSV010000113.1 GCA_946061495.1 uncultured Spirochaetales bacterium
CTGAAATTGTTTTGGCTCAGGAAAATCCTCGATAAAGGAAGGATTTGCAGCGGAAAGCTCATCCAGCAGATAGCGTGCCACCGTGGCCGGCACACCGCTTCCCGTCTGACTCACCACGGTCTCCCCGGAATAATTGCCCATCCACACGCCCACCGTATAGCGGGAGGTTGCCCCCAGAGCCACGATGTTCTGGAACTGGTTGGAGGTGCCGGTCTTGAAGATTGCCGGATATCCCGTGCTGAAAACCTGGGTAAAGCCGAATCCCAAAGCCCTGGCCCTCCTGTCGCTGAGCATGTCACAGATGATGGCCGCGGTGTCCGGCTGAAAAACCTGCGCTCCTTCCAGCAGAGCATTCGCTCCCTCCAGTCCATCCCGCAGGTGGGTTGTGTGGGCGGAGCGACCGCCTCGGGGAAACACGCTGAAGGCACGCACCAGCTCCAGCAGGGTCAACTCACCACTTCCCAGCGCCAGAGAAAGGCCATAATCCTGCAATCCTGCCAGAGATTCCACCCCCAGGCGTTCCATGACAGAAAGGTATTTTTCCTCGCCCAGCTGGTGCAGCAAGTAGACGGCAGGAATATTAAGGCTGGAGGCCAGGGCCGTACGGAAGAGCACCGGACCATTGAACCGATTGTTAAAATTCAGCGGCACATAGGCTTCTCCCTGACCAAAATCCATGGGGATGTCAGCCAACACGGTGGTGGGAGCAATGCCAGCCTCCAGAGCCATGGCATAGATAAAAGGCTTCATGGTGCTGCCACTCTGATTGCGAACCAGCACACCGTCCACCTGTCCCGTCTCCTGATTCCAGAAATCGCCTCCAGACCAGCAGATGATTTCCCCCGTCACATTGTCCATGGCCAGGACGGCTCCATGCTTCAAGCGAAACTGCTGAAATTCTGTCAGCCGTGTGCTCACCAGATTTTCCACCTGTTCCGTTAAAACTGCGTCCACGGAAAGATGCAGCTCCGGCGGAATCCCGTCATCTGAATACAGATTCTGGACGTAGCGGCAGAAATGGGGAAGCCGGTGGGGATAGCGATAGGGCTCCTGCTGATGAAGGGAGTCCCGCCACTGTTCCAGTGTGGAGTCAAAGCCCGTAACTCGGCCAATCTGCAGGGCGGCTTGGAAGGAGGCATCTGGATTGGAGGGATTGTAGGTGGCAGGTCGGCGGGGAATCACTGCCAGAGCATGAATTTGGGAGTCAGAAAGCTGCTGCGGAGTACAGCCGAAATAGGTGCGGGCGGCAGAACCGATGCCCTCCGCCTGTGAGCCAAAGGGAAGATTGTTCAGATACAGCTCCAGAATCTCTTCCTTGGAAAGACGCAGCTCCAGCCGCACCGCCGCCAGCGCCTCCACCAGCTTTGTCCACAGGGAAACTCCTCCGCCTCCACGAGGCTCCACCAAGCGGGCCAGCTGCATGGTGACCGTGGAGGCTCCACTCACCCGCCGACCCTGACTCATGTTCTGAAAGGCAGCCCGCACCACCGCCACCACATCCACTCCACAGTGATGATGAAATCCCTGGTCCTCGGCGGCCAGAAACACGTCCACCACACGGGGCGGCAGCTGATCCAGGTCATACCACTCCCGACGCAGGCCATCCTCCAGCGGAAGCACCTGCAAAAGCTGGCCATTCCTGTCGTAGAGGCGGGTACTGTAGGGCCGCCCAAGAAAGGCATCCAGCTCCGACCATGGCAGCAGGGATAGCAGACAGCAGCCCAGCGCCAGCAAGACGGCCATCACCGCCACCAGCACCAGACCACTGCGCCACCCCTTATTCCTGAATGACAACCACCGCTCCTTGAGTGCGGCCAAAAATTTCTGGCTCATACATGCACTCTGCCTGTGCGGAGGGTACCGTAAAGGCACCAGAGCGAACAGGCCGGAACAAGAATTCCACCTGCTGACGACCACGGCGGAAGGCATCCCAGAAGTACTGCACCTCGTTGTCGTAGATCACCCGGCTGGAAAGGCCAACGTTGTAGCCAGGCCCAAATTGGTAGTTGCCCCAGGCATCCCGCTCAGGCTCCTCCTCGCTACCAGTAGCCGTTCCAGCCAGCTGAGGCATGGTGGCAAAGGCAGCGTTCAGTACCTCGGCACCCGATGGAATGGGAACCCGCAGGGCCACAAAGGTCCTGTTCTTGGTGGTGGACAGGGTGACGGTGGCCTTGTAGATGGTACCCGCCTTCAGTTTGTTGTCGGTCACCACCTGACCAGTCTCAGTGTCGGTAATCTCCACGTAGAGGCTCAGTCCCTCGTCCCGGGCAGTCTGCTCCTCCATGGGCAGCGCATACTTCATGGACAGGGTGTAGAACATGGTTCCACGGCCATCCTTCGTCACCTCTAGGGGAAGCTCCTTGCCAAAATCCAGGCCCATTCCCTGGAGCTGGTCAAAGGTCAGGGACTTTTCCACCGGTTTTGCATCCGCTCCCTTGAATTTTCCCTCCACCAATGGTTTTCCTCCAAGGGCAATCTGTCCCGCAAGGTTCAGATTCTCCAGATTGTTTTCTTCTATATAAACTGCAATTGCCTCAAGAACACGGGCGGTACTGGCGGTGTTCTTCCAGTAGCCGTTGCCCGCCCGCTGGATTTCCAGCAGGTTGAACAGCAGTCTGCCATTCATGTCATCAGCATAATCCAGCTTGGTGAAAAACTGCAGCAGCAAGGCATTCCGCTCGGACTCGTCGTTAAAGTACATCCAGCCACTGGAACCTCCCTCGGTAATGTCCACGCCCCGCACTGTAGGCCGGGCATGACGACGAACATCGACCTCCACCTCCCTGGCCTTCAGCTCATTGCCATTGTCCAGATACAGGATGCCACACATGGCCTTCTCCGCAAAGCCCAGGTTCTCCATAGCCAGCACCCGGTCAATGTCCGAGTCTGCCACCGGCTCACCCAGCTTTGCCAGCACAAAGAGGCTGTATGCCTGAACATAGCCATTGCCGTGGTACCAGCTGGAGGCAGCCTCTGTCCTAATGAACCGAACCAACTTGTCCATGTTGATTCCCTTGGGCAGCGGTATCTTGTGCTGACGGGCTGCCGCCAAAAGCTCCGCCACCCGCAGGGTTGCTGGCAGGGAGGAGGAGGCATTGCTCCGCCAGTAGGGGAAGCCTCCGTCTGACTTCTGCAGGGTGGCCCAGTCGGCAATCTCCGTCTCCACCACCTTGTGGGGATTGTCCACCTCGCTTTCCAGACCGAACACATCGATGTAGTCGGCAAAGTACACCAGCGGCAGCATGGCGGAGGCCCGCTGCTCCAGGCAGCCATAGGGATAGCGGAACACGTAGGTGATGGCCTCCGTCAAGGTTCCCAGACGGGTGGGGTCCAGCACCACCGAAAGGTCGCCGCTGTTTTCCCCGGAAAGCCCCGCAGGCAGGATGACCGCCTCACGGACAGAAGTCTCATCCTTCTTTTCCACACTGTCGGAAGAAACCTCCCCCACGGTGGTGACCGTCTCGTAGATGAAGGGACGGTCAATCTCCAGCGGCTTTACAATCTGTTCCTTCAAAACTGGTGAGTCCACCGTGAACACCACGCTAACAAAGCCCGCTCCCATCGCCTGCATATCGAAGAGGATGGGCAGTGTCTTACCAGCGGGAACCGTCACCCTCTGGGAGGCGGCGCCCACCAGCTTGGCCTGTCCCTGCTGACGGCGTATTCCCCCCACCTGGGCAGGAAGTCCCGCCGCCTCCAGTCCCGGCAGCAGCTCCATGGAAACGGTAACCTCATGGCTGTGGCCATCCAGATTGGACACCACTACGCCGATGTCGGACACATCATTTTCCCGCAGACGACGTGGCAACACATCCCGCACGCTCAGGGGATTGTTTACCGCAAGACTGCCCTCCTCCAGGGCAAAATGGCTCGTTCCCAGCACACCCACCGCCGTCACCCGATACTCCGTCAGGCTGTCCGGCAGGGTAAAGCGGTGAATCACCGTTCCGTCGGCTCCCGTCACCAGCACCGGTGCGAATACCGCTGTGGGGTCAAAGTTTTTCCGCACCTGCATTCCATCAGCGGTAGACTCTGCCATCCCCTTTTCCATGGCCTCATCGCCGCCATAGAGATTCTGTACCTGATAGGTTACGGGGTCAATCAGCAGGGAACGGGAATCGCCTCCCACCACACCGCTAAAGAAAAGGCTTTCTCTGTAGAAATGCTCCAGGGGATCCGGCACGTGGTAGTTGATGAGGTCGATGACCCCACGGTCCACCGCTATCAGGGTCAGCTCCGCTCCCGCCAAGGGCTGGCCGTCCTGAGAAGTTGCCTTCAACGTCACCGTCGCCTCTTCCCCAGGCCGATACAGGGACTTGTCCATCTGAATCTCCACCTTGAACTCCCTGGCCTTAGGACTCACGTGGAGGGCAGTGGCGCCAAAATATCCCTTGGGCTTGTCCATGTCCATGGAGGTGAAGTCATGCTGGGGCTCCCCCCTCCGCACCGAATAGGAGGACAGGGTGACATACACCACCGGCAGGTAGCGATCCGTGATGGGAACCTCCAGCACCGTGGTGGGTTCCTCCAATGTGATGATTTCCTGGGAGAAGATGCCCTCCCGCTCCACCGTCATCAGGTATGTTCCCGCAGGCAGGGGACTCTGCACCATAATCTGGGCAGTGTCCTCCACCTGGTACAGCTCCTTGTCGGGAATCAGGTTGATTTGCTGGGAACCCTCGCTGTAGTAGTAACTCCAGTCGGAGCCACTGACATAGAAGTTCCGCTCCGTCACCACCGTCCGTCCCCTGTTGTCCGTCGTCGTCAGCCGCAGCAGGTAGGCGCCACCCTTGGGCGGTGTCACCGTCACCTGACCTTTCTGGCTCAGTTTGAGGGTGCCGCTGTACTCGCTGACCAGCTCCTTGAAGGAACGGGTGATGAGCCTGCCGCTGACTCCCATCTGCCGCACCTGCTTCCAGTCCTCCCGCAGCAGCTCCACGGAAATGACACGGTTCTCCTGGGCCATCGGCAACAGGCTATCCGTGGCCAACTGGCTTTCCGGTGTCACCAAAGCGAAGTCAAAGGTCAGGGGCACCTCCTTCTTGGGGAAGCCCTTCACGTCCGTGGGGCGGGAGAGACCGATGTAGAAGCTGGCAGGATGGACGATGGCGCTGCTGTTGGCAGAAATAGCCTGTCCGCCAGAATCAGTGACGGTGGTCTCCACCCGGTAGATGTAGGGACGGCCGGCAAGCTTCTCCTCCCCGGAGAACTGGGCGGTGGAAGCGGCTCCACTGGCATCCAGCTGTCCCTTCTCGGTACCCACTGCGGATCGACCGTCGTAGCCCTGCATTGGACCGAACTGGTAGCCCTCGTAGTCTGTACCCTCCGCCCGGAAGCTGGTGGGCTCCCGATACCAGTCGCCCCGCCAGCCTGACCCCGCCAGACTGCCGCCACCAAGGTAGGAGGCGGAAAGCTCCGCAGAAAGACGGTCGCCGCTGAAATAGGTCATGGCAGGAATCGTCACCGAGGACTCAAACCGAAGCCGCTCGAAGAAGGCCACTGTAAAGGTCAGGTCCTTTGAGATGGAGCTGCCATTGGGCAAAGGCCGCTGGTAGCTCAGCACGTAGGTTCCGGGGGGCAGCTCCTCCTTCAGGTCGAAGGAAGCCCAGAAGCCGCCGGATTGGGAAACGGCAATCTTCCTGGTCTCGATGGGCTCCGAGCGCCAACGGTTTTCCCGCAGGGTCAGGGTGGCAGGGCCAACATACGCGTCGTACTGACCCAAGGTCAGGTTGCGGTCAATGCCCCGCACCGTCACCCGCTCCCCCGGCTTGTAGAGGCCCCGGTCAGTGAACATGTAGGTCACCATCTGGGTGTCCTGGGCACTCTGAGGCTCCCGCACCGCACCATGTCCCCACAGGGCGTTGCCATAGGGGGCAAAGACGGCACGATCGCCCCCCAGCTCCGCCCCGATGAACACGTGGCGGGCAGCACTGGTGATGGTGTCAGCGCTGAGATTCAGCACGGCGAATCCCTCCTTGTCGGTGGTTCCGCTGGCATGGGCCTGTCCAAGATTGGTGAGGATGTCGCTGCTGTCCAAATATTTGTCCGAGGTGTACAGGCTGATTCGGGCCCCTTCCACTGGCTTCCCGGTGGAAAGCTGGCTCACCAGCACCACAGAGCGGTTAAAGCCGTAGCGAACCGTCAGTCCCAAGTCCGTGATCTGCACCACCTGCACATTGGTCTGGGTGGAAGTCTCCTTCTGTCCCCGCGAGTTTGTCCACTGGTAGTTCATGTCCGCCTGGAACCGGACGGCACCCACCCCATCCTTCAAGGCGGGAATCAAATCCACCTCCCGCACCACCCGCTGGTTCCGGGGAATGTCGGCCTCTGTCAGCTCAACCTTCTGCACCGGCCGCCACTGCTTGCCCGCCAGCGCCTCCACCACATAGCTGGACTTGGGCAGGATGTTCTGGTAGGCAAAGACAAGCTTGGGCGGAAACTTGGATTCCAGCATCACAAAGCCGTAATCCTTGAACTGGGCAAAGCTTCCCGCAGGGGGCACCGTAATGGTTTCCGGCCCGATAGCCTCATTGTACAGGCGGCCGTACCTATCCTTTATGACTGCGGCGGCCACTTCTATCGTATAGGTTTCCTCGTAAGTCACCGGCAGGCCATGAACCCGCAGCTGGTTGCCGGAAATGCTGATGTTCTGCTCCGTCACCTCCAGCAGGATTTCCTCGCCGCCCTCCTTGCCCGCATCCACGGGAAGCTGCTTGCGGGCAGTGACCGCCGCCGCAATGGCCGCCCTGTCCTGATCCTCCGCCAGCTGATGGGAAAACTGAAAGACTACAGGATGGGACTCGGTTCCACGGTTGTAGCTGTTCTGGTACACGTTCTCCAGCATGAAGGGACGCAGGGTGTGGTAGCTGTGGTTCCGGTCCTCCTCACTGGTGCCGATGGATTGGGCGTCGGAACGGGCACCCGCCTTCAGCACCACCGTCATGGTGGTGTTGTCTGGGGGAGTCTCCTTCAAAAAAAGCTCCACCAGCTTCAGGTTCTTCTTGTCGCTCTGGCTGATGTCGAACTGATATGACCTTCCGTTGCCGTCCACCACCTTCAGATACTTGGCGATTTCCGTTGGCTCCACGTCATAGGAAAAATACAGGGCCAAGGAACGGGCATCCTCCACCGGCAGGTCATTGCTGTCCACCCAAAATCCATCCAGGGCAGCCTTGTAGCCGGGAGTTATGCTCACCAGCTTCAGCGGCTCCGTGCGGAAGGTGAAGATGCGCTGCCCAGTGATGGGGCTGCCGTCCACAGAAACGATATCGTCGGAAAGGGTGACGGTGTACTCCCGCTGGGGAATCACCCCTTCGCTGGCATCAAAGCTCAGGAGACTGGTGCCATACCAGCGGAACACCCCTTCCAGCGGCGGGTCAATCTTCATCAGATCGGAGGTGTTTGACGGCTGCCCCAGCTTTGCCACGGACACCACCGGCTTGGAAAACTGCACGTAGATGGCAGGATACTTCACCGCCGTGGGCAGCTGTCCCGCCGGCTGAAAGTCCATCACAAAAAGCCCTTCCTGATCCATGGGCTGCTCCACCTCAGGCTTCCCTCCCGAACCGCAGGAAACAAGGCTCCCCGCCATCAAAACCATCAGACAGGCAAACACACCAGCCCACAACCATGCCTTCATACCAAAACCTCCCGAAAAAAAACCGGTTCCCACAGGAGGGAAACCGTCACCCTTTGAACAGATTTAATGTGAAGAAGTTAAATTCTATTGGAGAATGAGTATACCACAGCCGGGACAGACGGTCTAGGGACAGAGGGGAGGATTACGTGTCATCTTTAGCAAGCTGCTGAACAATCTCCCATGGGAGGCTGGTGCACCGGGCCACCATCTGGGGATCAAGCCCCTCGGACAGCATGCTCCTGGCCGTCTCCAGCTTGTTCTGGTAGGCACCCTCCTCCCGGCCGGTGGCAAGCCCCCGTTCCAGCCCAGCGAAAAGTCCGTCCTCATAGGCCTCCTCCTTCTGTACTGCAA
>CAMGSV010000114.1 GCA_946061495.1 uncultured Spirochaetales bacterium
CCCAGACCTGCGTACCACTGTGGACACTGCCAGTGACTACCGCCGTTGCCTGCGGATTGTCCGTCAGCTGTCCAATTCCCGCTGTCCCCCCAAGCCCTACGAGGCGCAGGAGATTATCTCCGCCTTTTCCCAGCCCAGCGTGGCTCACCCAGTCCTCTGTGTGCCTGCCGTGGCCAAGGGAAGGGGAACAGGCCACCTGCGCCGCTGCCTTGACATCGCCAGAAAAATCGGGGCGGACCTCCTGATTCCTGAGCTGGAGGATTCCTTCTTCCAGGACAGGACCTCATCCTCCCTATCATCGGAGGTGCTTTCCCTGATGGTGGAGGCATTGGAGCAGGGGCTGGAGGTCTGGCAGTTCAGGAATGTGCTGCCGGAGCCTGGGGAATACAATCTGATTCTCACAGACTACTTCTCCCTGGACAAGTCTTTTGCCCAGTCCCTCTCCGCTGTGGCCGCCGTTGCCGCCATCGACGAGGGCTCCTCCCACACCTTGTACTGCGACTATCTGCTGGACATCATTCCCTCCCATCGGCTGGGACGGATGCCTAATCTGCGGAACAGCAGTCTCATCCCCCTGCCCAAGAACCGGCGGGCACCAGTGTGGTGCCAGGCTTCCCAAACCCACCGGGCGGCAGACGACAATGAGCTGGTGGATGCATCCATTTTCTCCAAGATTCTTGTGTCGGTGGGAGGTGAGGATCCCCTGGGGCTTTCCCTGCCTGCAGCCCTGGCCCTGGCCTCACTGGAGAAGCAGGTCACCGTCATCGTCTCCAATCCTTTGGAGGCACGGAAGGCGGTGAGTGCTCCACTGCAGCGGTTCGTCCGTGTGGTGCCGCCAGTGGCCAACCTGCGGGAAAAGCTGCACCAATACGACCTGGTGGTGACCCACTACGGCTTCACCGCTTTCGAGGCACTGGCGGCAGGCTGTGCCGTCATCCTGCTGGGAACCTCCTCCCTCCACCTGTCCTTGGGGCAGAAATATGGATTCGCCACCCTTCCCCAAGACTCCGTCTCTGCTGAAAGCTTCCGGAGCCTCCTGGTACGGCCCTGGCTCCTGTATCCGTCGGTGAATTCCCAGGAGGAGAGCGATGCCGGCACTTCTGCGGAGGGGAAAGGGGAGGAGTCCCTGGAGGACTTTGTGGTTCGCCTGGCAGCTGGCTCCCGGATTCCCTGTCCCGTCTGCGGAAAGCAGTCCGCCACCCCCAATCCGGTGCTGGCCAGAACAGCAGGACAAACCTTCCGCCGTTGTTCTGACTGCGGCATCATCTACATGGGCTGGACCTTGGAGGGAATCCAGCCCTCCTATTCCTCCGACTATTTCTTCCAGGACTATAAGGCCCAATACGGCAAAACCTATCTGGAGGACTTCGACTCTATCAAGAACCAGGGAATCCGCCGCATGTCCATCATCGACGCCCTGTTCTGGCTCAAGAAGCGGGGAGCCTCCAAATCCCGCCGTCACCAGAGCTTTATCCCTGCGGTGCTGGACATTGGCTGTGCCTACGGTCCATTCCTGTCGGCGGGGGCGGAGGTGGGCTGGCAGGTGTTCGGTACGGACATTTCCCCATCCGCCGTAGAGTATGTCCAGAAGGATCTGCGATTCCCCGCCGTTTGCGCACCTTTCCCGGACTTCAACCCGGTGAAGGAGTTTGGTGTGGGACAGTTCGAGGCAGTGACCATGTGGTATGTCATCGAGCATTTCCGCCAGCTGGGCCTGGTGCTGGAGGCCGTATCACGCCTATTGAAGCTGGGAGGGGTCTTCGCCTTCTCCACACCGTCGGCCTCTGGCATGTCGGCCCGCTTCTCCCCGGAAAGCTTCTTTGCCAACAGTCCCACCGACCACTACACTCTGTGGGAGCCAGGCAGGACAAAGGGAATTCTGCGGAGGTTCGGCTTCAAGGTGGCACGGATTGTGTCCACCGGACATCACCCAGAGCGTCATCCCGCCCTGAAAGCCAAGGAGGCCGAGGGAACCAAGGATTCCTTCCTGTATTCCACCCTCCACGGGGTCAGCCGCTGCTTCAAGCTGGGGGACACCTTCGAAGTGTATTGCATCAAGACCGAGGAACGAGAGTAGACCATGACAACTGACGAGAGAACTCATACAATTGCAGCTTCGGAGGTACAGCGAACCCTCCTGGTGCTGGGAGCCGGACTCATGCAGCGGCCTGCCATAGAAGCCGCCCGCTCCCTGGGCTGCCAGGTGGTGGTGGTGGACGGCAACCACCAGGCTCTCTGTGTCCCCTTGGCAGACCAATTCTTCCCCCTGGATCTGAAGGACAAGGAGGGAATCAAGGAGCTGGCCCTGAGCCTCCAGTCCCAGGGCCGCCTCCATGGGGTGTTCACTGCCGGCACCGATTTTTCCGCCACCGTCTCCTATGTGGGTGAGGCCTGCGGCTTTTCGGTCCATTCCTACCAGGCGGCCTTGAATGCCAGCGACAAGATTCTGATGCGTCGCTGCTTCCAAGGAGCCTCCGTGGCCTCTCCCGCCTTTCTGGAGGTGGCTTCGGGAACTGGTGCTGACTCCATCGATCAGGTGGCAGCCGCCTTCCCTGCCTTCGGGGAGGACTGCCCGCTGGTGGTAAAGCCGGTGGACAATATGGGCGGCCGGGGCTGTCGTCTCGTGTACCGCCGCCAGGACCTTGAGCTGGCGCTGGAGGAGGCCAAAAGGAATTCCCGCAGCGGCCGTGCCATTGTGGAGGAGTACATGGCGGGCCCGGAGTTTTCCATCGATGCACTGGTCTACAATGGTACCGTCACCATCTGCGGCTTTGCGGACCGGCACATCTTCTTCCCTCCCTATTTCATCGAGATGGGACACACCATCCCCACCTCCCTGTCTCAAACCAATCCCCAGGGCTACCTTGACCTTCTGGCCACCTTTGTGCGGGGCATCAAGTCTTTGGGCCTCACCTGTGGGGCAGCCAAGGCCGACATCAAGCTTACCCCCAAGGGAGCCATGGTGGGAGAAATTGCCGCCCGTCTTTCCGGTGGCTATATGTCCGGCTGGACCTATCCCTATTCCTCCGACCTCTTCCTCACCCGACAGGCTGCAGCCATAGCCTTGGGCCTGGAGCCAAAGGAGCTCCTCGTCCGCCGTCAGCCTGTTGCGGGGCTGCCCCAAGACCTTCCCTTCGCCGTCCACCAGATTCCCTCCCTCCGTCATTGTGCCGAGCGGGCCTGGGTTTCCATTCCCGGAAGGGTAAAGGCTGTCCATGGTCTTTCAAAGGAACAGAATCTGGCGGTCCCCTGTGAGGGTGTCAAGGACGTGCTGGTCAGGAGCCAGCCGGGAGACTCAGTTTCCTTTCCCAGAAACAATGTGGAGAAGTGTGGCAACATCATTGCGGTGGATTCCACCTGGCAGGAAGCCGCCACCAAGGCCCAGGCGGCGGTCAAGACTATCCTGCTGGAGCTGGAGCCCTGCCAAAGGGTCACCGACGACTTTTTTGACCTTCCTCTGCCACAGCTGCGCCAACCTTGCCAGCGGGGGCAAGCTGCCCATGAGGAGTCCTTTCCTCCCGCCGCCTTCATCCTCCCACCGCCACTGGAACAGGAGCTGGCCCAGTACCTTTCTTCCAACAAGGAGGCATTCGACGCCACCCGCAGTTTGCTCCAGCAGCTGCCGCCCTGTCTGGAGCCATGGCTGGACTCACTGGTGGACTGGAACCACCGCAGCTTGGGGGAAACCATTTCTCTAGCCCAAGGAACACTGGATGCCCAGGGTGATTCCATCGGCAGTTGCGGCGTCAGTCTTTCCTTGGTAAGATTATGGCAGGCTTGTATCCTTGGTGGTGTCCAAGGGATTTTATACATGATAGCATCAGCCCCCAGGAGAAATGATTGAAAGGACTTCGTCTCTGTCTTGTCATTGTCAGTCTGATTTTCTTTTTCACCCCACTCTTTGCCGCCTCGGTGGAGCTGGCCACCGCCGCAGACCAAACAGGAGCCAGCCTGTACTGGGATCCCCTGTCTGGCAGCGGCATCCTAGAGAAGGATGGTCACCAAATCTCTTTTCGGGTAGGGGAGCAGCTGGTTCTTCTGAACTACTCCAAGCTGGCCATTGTGGATCCACCGGAGAACAGAAACGGCACCGTATATGTCACCGACAAATTCATCTCCGCTGCCCAGGAGCTTTTCAGTCAAAACGCACCAGAAGCCTTTTACAAGGTGGGGGCCATCCTTATTGACCCTGGCCACGGTGGTCGTGATCCCGGTGCTGTGGGCAGTTACAAGAAGAACGGAAAGCAGGTGAAATTGCAGGAAAAGGACCTGGTGCTCACCATCTCCAAGGAGCTGTCCCAGAAGTTGAAGACAGCCTATCCCGACAAGGATGTGATTCTCACCCGCTCCGATGACACCTGGCTCACCCTTGAGCAGCGGGTGGACATTGCCAACTCCATCCGTCTGGAGCCCCACGAGGCCATCCTCTACATCTCCATCCACATCAATGCTTCCCTAGACAAGAGCGCCTCCGGCTACGAGGTCTGGTACCTCAGCCCCGGGTTCCGCCGTACTGTCCTGGAATCCACCGGAGAGGACAAGGAGCTGGAGAGCATCCTCAACTCCATGTTGGAGGAGGAGTACACCACCGAAAGCGTGCTCATCGCTAAATTCATCATGGACGGACTTGACGTCCAGATCGGCAACCAGAGCAAGTCCCGGGGCATCAAGGCGGAGGAATGGTTTGTGGTGCGGAACGCCAACATGCCCAGTGTGCTGGTGGAGGCGGGCTTCATCACCAATGAGAAGGAGGCCGCCCTTTTGGACGACCCCCAGTACTTGCGTAAACTCACCCAAGGAATATATAATGGTTTGGCGGCGTTCATCTCCCATTTCGAGCGCTCAAGAGGATTTACTGGTACAGAATGAAAGAAGGATCACGATTGAGGCTGCAGGCTGTCGGATTGATTGCATTGGTTGTAGGCATACTTGTTGTGTCTGTTTTCATGTTTTCCACCGAAAATAGAGGACATAGACGAGTCCTCTATTTTGAGTCTATAGACGGATCTGGACAATATATGGAGAGCCGTCGTATTATGGAGTATTCCTCTCAGCAGGGAAGGGATATCCATGTACGTCAATTTGTGCAGGAGCTGCTGCTGGGTCCCACCACACATGGCTTGCGTCCCCTGTTTCAATTAGGCACAAGGCTTGAGTCCTGCTTTTTGCAGGACACGGCCCTTTTCATCAACTTGTCACAAGAGGCTTTGTTTTCCGGAGAGACAACTTCATCCACAAAGGATGCTGTTGACTTGTTGGTTCTGAATATCAGGAAGAATTTTTCCTGGATTGAATCGGTGGAAGTGTACATTTGTAGTAACAAAGTCTATGAGAATGTTGTTTAACGTTTATTTTGCGAAAAAAAACGCATAATCCCAAAGAAAAGCGTTGACAAAAATAGCAAGTTGATGGATACTAAACGAGTATACAAGGCTACATAAAAGTGTGTATAAAAGGAGCTTTGAATGAAGAAATCTTTTGTTCTAATTACAGCGGTGATGTTGCTTTTCGGAGCATTTGCATTCGGCGATGAGGCAACAATTATTGACTTTACATTGTTGGATGCCGACATCGTTGCAGATCAGGATGGAAATCCTACTGAAAACAGCCGCACCACGATGGACTATTCTGTTACAGCCGGTATGACATTTACCGATGATCAGAAGTCACTGATGAGGTCTTCCCTGGCACTGCCCAACTGGGAAGTAATTCTGAACTCCTCTGCACAGAATGTCCAGAGCCTGGCTCTGTCCCAGGTTAAGGCAGCTCCTGTGAAGGATTCCGCATCTGTACCCTTTGCTGGTGCAAGCGTGATGGGTGTACGCATTGAGTTCCCCTTGTGGGCAAGCAATGCTAATGCCAAGATTGTACCTGCATTCGAGATTCCCGCTTATGAGCCTCTGGCTGCTCGTGATGAGAATGGTATTCCCCAGGAGCCCACTGCTGAGGAAGCTGCAAGCGGAAAGACACAGTTCGAAGATGGTTACGGTGTTGTAAAGAACGTTGGAACAATCAAGGCCTTGTCTGTAACAACCCTTGGTATGAACTTTCCCCACAAGCTGTATGTGCACCTGAAGGACACAGACGATGTTGAGCGCCGCTACCTGATGGGTGAGCTGAACTTTGATGGTTGGAAGGAACTGCGCTGGAACAACCCCTCTTACATCACAGACATCCGCACCCGGGAGATTCGTGTGTATCCCGTTTATCCCCGCGGACTGCCCTACATTAAGTTCGTAGGACTCGAGGTTGCTCGGGATGCAATGCACGATGGAGATACCTTCGTTGGTTACTTCAAGGATGTCAAGGTTATCTTTGACAAGGCCCTGCTGACAACTGACCGCGACATCGCTGATGAGGACCTGTGGGGAATCATCACTGAGAAGGAATCCCAGAAGCAGAGTGCAGAGATGACTCGCTTCGGTGAGAAGCAGGTTAACCGCTTCCTGGAGCGCGAGAAGCAGGCACAGGAAGAGGCATTCACCTCTAGCCTGACTGTTGAAGGCACAAATGACACTGCAGCTGTTGGCGGAGCTGACGCTGGAGAGAAATAAGTTGACCTTCTAGGTTGATATGAGCCACCCTTTCGAGGGTGGCTTTTTTTAAATTTGTAGAAATAGAGCTTTAGTTATATAAAAAGATTGCATGATGCAAAAATCAATGGTAAAATTAACCTATGGATACTACAATACAAAATACAGTGCTGAATAAATCAGCCATATCGGAGCAGTATCATATATACCGTAGTGGCTTTGAGACTATATTAAGCACGATTGAATATAAGCTAAGGGATGTGATTTCCTTGCCGTCCAAGCCCACCTTCAAGTCAAGGGTAAAGAGTTTTGACAGCTACTATCGGAAAACGTTGAGAATAAAGCCGTCTGTTAATCAGGATTTTCCTCTTCCGTTGCTGACGGACATGATGGGAATCCGCATCATTTGTGCCTTTCTGGAAGATTTGGCTGTTGTGGAGCAACAAATAAAAGACAATTTTGTAGTAAAAGAAGTGGAGCGAAAGGGGGCTTCTCTTAGTTTCAAAGAATTTGGATATGAGTCTATTCATATACTTGTGGAGATTCCAAAGGAACTATTAGACGCAGCTGCCTGTACAGGCTTCAATTTGCCCCAAGATTGTGTATGTGAGATTCAGATTCGAACTATTCTCCAAGATGCATGGGCGGAGGTAGAGCATGAACTGGTATATAAATCGGAATTCTCTCCCTTTGATCTGCCTTTAAAGCGGAAACTAGCTTCAATTAATGCGAGTTTGAGTCTTGCAGATATCATTTTCCAAGAAATTCGGGATTATCAGAACAAGCTTAATCGTGAGGTGGACCTTCGTCGTAATGCTTTCTATAGCAAGGCTGACTCCATGGCCCGTGAGTCCTTGCCCACAGAAATTGATGTGCCAGAAAAGATTCAGCAGATTAGTTCTCCCTATGTTCGTGGTACCATCGATGATATGCTGTTGGCTGCCATCCAGGCCCATAATGCAGGGGAGATGGAAAAGGCGGTGAAGATTTATACCGATATTGTGGAGTCAGACCCGGTGCCAAGCAATGTAATCCTTTCTGTTATCTTGAAGCATCGAGGGATGGCTTTTTTTGCCCAGAACAAATACAAAGAGGCTTTGCTCGATTTCCAACAAAGCGTGTCGTACCAGCCGGAGAATTTCCGCTCCATGTATTATATTGGTATTGTTCACAGTGTTTTGGGGGACAATGATAAGGCGATTGATTTTTTCAACCAATCATTGGCCTTGAACGAACATCAACCCCATGTCTACTATCGTCGTGCGTTGGCGAATTACAATTTGGGGAACTATGTGGAGTCCTCCTCGGACCTGGCCATAGCCCAGAGTATGGGGCTTGATGATGATGACTGTCGCCACCTGCAGGATTGTCTCATGAGGAAATTTGACATGAGCATGTAGTTTATTTTCTATTTTTGTCTCTTTTGT
>CAMGSV010000115.1 GCA_946061495.1 uncultured Spirochaetales bacterium
CACTATTCCATTTCTCAAAAAAAATCGACTTCTAGCCTAAAAGTCTTTTGTGTTTTATGTAAATTTATTTTCCATTTTCTAATCATCATTAAGAAAGTAAGCAAAAGCTATTCAAAGTATTTTTTAATTGTGTTGTTATTGTAAACTAATTGACGCATTTATTTTTTTTATAAGGAATAAATAGTGATATTCATCATTATTTTCTAAAAGAACACATAGAACTGCTATTAATTCAATAAAAAATGAGTTCATTTTATAGAAAAAACATTTGACAACTTGCATTCTTGGGTATATAAATAATTATATCGAGTGTGAACGACTATGGGTGGGGTACGTCCTTGCCTGTGGTCAAATCTTTTCGTGGAGGAAAAATATGAAAAGAATTGTAGCTGGTGCCTTGGCTTTGGCCTGTATCGGTGGAGCAGCTTTTGCCGGTGGTGCAAAGGATTCTGGAGCAGTTGTATTGAACAAGGATAAGCCCCTTGTGTTCTTCAACCGCCAGCCCTCTGACCCTGTTTCCGGACAGATTGACATGGAGTCAATGAACTGGAACGACAAGACCTACTATGTGGGCTTTGATGCCGCTGGTGGTGGTGCCGTACAGGGCAAGCTGATTACTGATTATCTTGCCGGTGCTGCCAACCTGGATCGCAATGGTGATGGAATCATCGGATATGTTCTGTGCATTGGTGACGTTGGACACAACGATTCCAAGGCTCGTACAGAGGGAATCCGCAAGGCTCTGGGAACCTGGGACGGCTCAACAGATCCTGGAAAGGTTAAGGAAGGTTCCGTGACTGTTGGTGGAACAACCTACAAGGTTGTGGAGCTGGAAGGAAAGGCCATGACTGGAACTGACGGTTCAACCTGGAACGCAAACGCTGCCACCGAGGCTATGGGTGGATGGGCAACCAAGTTCGGTACCCAGATTGACATGGTCGTTTCCAACAACGACGGTATGGCCATGGGTTGTCTCCAGGCTTCCAACTATCCCGCCGGTGTTCCTATCTTCGGATATGATGCCAACGCTGATGCCATCGAGGCTATCGGAGCTGGCAAGCTCTCCGGAACTGTTTCCCAGAACGTGGACGCCCAGGCTGCTGGTACACTCCAGGTTCTCCGCAACCTGCTGGATGGCCTGACCGGTGCTGACATCTACACCAAGGGATTCTCCGAGCCTGACCAGTGGGGAAACAAGATTACTCCCACCGTTGACTATCGCCCCAACGAGAAGGCTGTTATGGCTCAGAACGCTGGTGTAAACAGCGCCAACTGGCAGCAGTACACCGCTGGAACACGTGACGCTGGTATCAAGCAGTCCCAGGCTCCCAAGAAGAAGGTTCTGCTGACCATCTATAACTCTGCCGACAACTTCCTGTCCTCCTCCTACCTGCCTGCCCTGCAGTACTATGCTCCTCTGATGGGCATTGACCTGACAGTAGTCCAGGGTGACGGACAGAACGAGTCCAGCTGTCTCGACAAGTTTACTAACCTGAACAACTACGATGCCTATGCCATCAACATGGTTAAGACAAACTCTGGTAGGGACTACACTGACAAGCTGAAGTACTAATTCGCTTGAAGGATGGGGGTATCGGTCTATCTGGTACCCCCATTTTTGTAGTTTTATCTCTACCCAAGTCAGCCATGTCACTTGTGAGGTTTTGCTTCATCAGGGCGTGGTTTTTTTTTGGTTGTCTGTTGGCTTTGGATTTGTCTTGGAGACGAGTTCTGATTCAGAGGCAGATTGTGAAAGGTAGGAGCACTTATGGATGATATAGTTCTGGAGATTAAGCACCTGTCGAAGGCTTTTGCAAAGAACAAAGTTCTGGATGGTATTAATCTAACTGTGAAGAAGGGGTCTGTTGTGGGGCTTATGGGTGAGAATGGTGCCGGTAAGTCTACTATGATGAAATGTTTGTTCGGAATCTACGCCAAGGATGAGGGACAGATTTCATTGGAGGGCAAGCCCATCAATTTCAAGAATCCCAAGGAGGCCTTGGAGAATGGCGTTGCCATGGTTCACCAGGAGCTGAACCAATGTCTTGACCGTACCGTTGCGGACAACCTCTTTTTGGGACGGTATCCCACTCGGGCTGGGGTGGTGGATGAGGCTAGAATGCTGACGGAGAGCAACAAGCTTTTTGCCTCCCTGAACATGAACGTCAACCCCAAGACCATCATGCGAACCATGTCTGTGTCACAGCGGCAGATGGTGGAGATTGCCAAGGCAGTTTCTTATGATGCGAAGATCATCGTATTGGATGAGCCCACCTCCTCCTTGACGGAGCGGGAGGTGAACAAGCTCTTTTCCATTGTCAATGACTTGCGGGCCAAGGGCGTTTCCTTTGTCTATATCTCCCACAAGATGGATGAGATCTTCCTGATTTGCGACGAGATTGCAGTGCTTCGTGACGGAAAGATGATTCTGGCCAAGCCCACTGGCGAGACTAACATGAACGAGCTGATTGCTGCCATGGTTGGCCGTTCCTTGGACAAGCGCTTCCCTGATGTGGACAATGTGCCCGGGGAGGATTTCCTTGAGGTTCAGGGACTTACTACAAAGTATGAGCCGGTTATCGAGGATGTTTCCTTCAAGGTGCGCAAGGGTGAGATTTTTGGCCTCTATGGACTGGTGGGTGCCGGTCGCAGCGAGCTGTTGGAGTCCCTGTTCGGCATTCGCACCATTGCCTCTGGCGAGATTATTGTGGGTGGCAAGAAGCTGCGGTTCAAGAGCAGCAAGGATGCCATGGACCATAGCTTTGCCCTGGTGACGGAGGAGCGCAAGCTCAACGGAATGTTCGGCAAGGACACCATTAAATTCAATACCGTCATCACCAATCTTGACGGCTACAAGACCTTCGGTGTTCTTTCCAACCGCAAGATGCAGGAGGCTGCCGACCGGGAAATCAAGACCATGCGTACCAAGTGTGTCTCCGCCGATGAGCTTATCAGCGCGTTGAGTGGAGGAAACCAGCAGAAGGTCATCATCGGCAAGTGGCTGGAGCGCTCTCCTGACGTGTTCCTGCTGGATGAGCCTACACGTGGTATCGATGTTGGTGCCAAGTATGAAATCTACCAGCTGATCATCAACATGGCAAAGCAGGGGAAGACCATCATCGTGGTTTCCTCCGAGATGCCGGAGATTCTTGGAATCACCAATCGTATTGCGGTTATGTCCAACCACAGGCTGGCGGGCATAGTCAACACAAATGAAACTGACCAGGAAGCCCTGTTGCGGCTGTCTGCAAAATATTTATAAGAGGTAAACCATGGAACAGGTAACAGGAATGATATCTTCTCCGGAGGATGATGCAAAGTTGCAGCAGTATACCCAGCAGCTGAATGACCTGCGGGTAGATGGCGTGAACAAGGTGCTTTCCCTGCAGCAGGATATTGCCACCACGAAGAAGAGCAAGCTTATTTCTGCGGATGAGAAGCAGAAGCTCATCGCCAGCTTCAACACGCAGCTGGCTGCCGCCAGGAAGGTGGCCGCCGCCAATAAGGCGAGTGAGCAGCTGTTGGCAAAGGAGGCGGTGGCCTATAACAATGCTCTCTCCAAGGAATACAAGGAGAAGGTCATTGCCCAGGAGAACAAGAAGCTGGCTGACTTGAAGGCTGCCTACAATAAGGAGGTGGCAAAGATTAAGGCCGACGCCCAGGCTGAGATCAATGGGCTTTCCAGCCGCTATTCCGGTGAGGAGCTGAAGGAGGAGGTCAGCGTCAAGAGGTACGAGATGAGGTCCGCCCTCTTTGATGCAAAGAGTCGCTACACTTCTGCCGTGGAGAAGTGCAAGGACACCATGAACCAGGCCTTTATCACCCACGTGCAGAAGAACCGCCACCTCCGCAACGGAAAGACAAACTTGGCAGAGGACATGAGCCTGAGCTTCCGGGACTACATCTACAAGTTCAAGTTGTCCAAGTTCTTCCTGGACAATGGATTGTATCTTGCCATCCTGGTGTTCTTCATTGTGTGTATCGTGTTGGCTCCCCTGTCTGGCAGCGGAAACCTGCTGACATTGCCCAACATTTTCACCATCCTGGAGCAGAGCTCCGTCCGTATGTTCTATGCACTGGGTGTAGCGGGACTGATTCTGCTGGCTGGTACCGACTTGTCCGTGGGACGAATGGTTGCCATGGGTGCCGTCGTTACCGGACTCATCCTGCACCCCGGCATGAACATTGTGAAATTCTTTGACATGGGTCCCTGGGACTTTACCGTCCTGCCCATGGGCGTGCGTGTCATCATGTCACTGGTCATTTCCATCGCCCTCTGCGTGGCATTCAGCTCCTTTGCCGGATTCTTTACCGCCCGGTTCAAGATTCACCCCTTCATCTCCACCTTGGCCACCCAGCTGATCATCTACGGTCTGCTGTTCTTCGGCACCAGCGGAACTCCCGTTGGTTCCATCGACGGTGGCATTAAGGATGCGTTGGGTGGACGCTGGATTCTGGGTGTCCTCAACGGCGAGTTGATAACCTTCCCCAAGCTCATCATTCCGGCGGTGATTGCCATCATTGTGGCCTGGTTCATCTGGAACAAGACCACCTTCGGAAAGAACATGTACGCTGTGGGTGGAAATGCCGAGGCGGCCAGCGTCAGTGGTATCAGTGTGTTCAAGGTGACTATGGGTGTGTTCATCATGGCCGGTATCTTCTATGGTTGTGGCGGCTTCTTGGAGGCCTTCAAGGCCAACGCCAGTGCGGGAACTGGACAGGGCTACGAGCTTGATGCCATCGCTGCCTGTGTTGTGGGTGGAATTTCCTTCAACGGAGGAATCGGAAAGATTGGCGGTGCCGTCATCGGTGTCATCATCTTCACCGGCTTGACCTACTGTCTTACCTTCCTGGGAATCGACACCAACCTGCAGTTCGTGTTCAAAGGCTTCATCATCATCGCAGCCGTTGCACTGGACAGCGTGAAGTACCTGAAGAAGAAGTAAGATTCAGGTGGTTTTGACTACCGAAAGGGGTGTGGCTGTAAGGTCACGCCCTTTTTAATTGGTTTGTTGTAAGTGTTTTGGGCGTATGTCTATACCTGTTTTACACGTTTTAGCCCAGCTCAAGTTTCTCCATTGACACTACAGCTAAAACTCGCTATGATAGGGACATGATTTTTTCAGCAGTACGTCTGACAAAGAAGATTTCCTCTACAGTGGCTGCCACGGCAGCGGCAGCCTTGCGTCATGGCTTCACCGGCTCTTACTTTTATTATTATGGAAATTCTTCTCTTGTACGGGGTGCCTGATAGGGCAGTGTAGGCTGCCAGTTGGAAAGCCCCACGGGGCTTGACGAGCTGAGGAAAGGTTCACAGGTCCCGAAAGGGGCTTTTTTTATTTTTAGCTACCATTCCCTGAAGTGATGGTTCCCGGAGAGCGGGAAGGAGGATGAAAAGATGATTGTAGTTTTGAAGCCAAATACTCCTGAGCAGGAGGAAAAGGATTTCATTGGGCATTTGAAGAGCTTGGGCTTTGACGTGCATATTTCCCACGGTGTGGATCACACCATCCTGGGCTTGGTGGGTGACACTTCCCAGATGAAGAGCGAGAGCCTGACAGTGCATCCCGTGGTGGATACTGTGGTGCGGGTGCAGGCTCCCTACAAGCGGGCCAGCCGTGCTTTTCATCCAGAAGATTCTGTCATGCGGGTGGGAGAGGGCCAGAGTGGCGTGACTCCTGCGGCCATCGGTGACGGGTCCGTGGCAATTATTGCCGGCCCCTGCTCTATTGAAAGTGAGGAGCAGCTGGTGGGAATCGCCCAGGCTGTAAAGGCTTCCGGCGCCCGGTTCCTGCGGGGAGGGGCCTTCAAGCCTAGAACCAGTCCCTACAGCTTCCAGGGGCTGGGCAGTCAGGGAATCGACCTGCTTTTGGCGGCCAAGAAGGAGACGGGGCTGCCGGTGGTGACGGAGCTCATGTCCATCACCCAGCTTGAGCTGTTCAATGAGGTGGACGTGATTCAGATTGGCGCCCGCAATATGCAGAACTTTGACCTTTTGAAGGAGCTGGGGGGCTGCAACAAGACCATCCTGCTGAAGCGGGGCTTGGCCAATACGGTGAAGGAGTTGCTGATGTCCGCCGAATACATCATGGCCGCCGGCAACGACAAGGTGGTGCTCTGCGAGCGGGGCATCAGAACCTTTGACCCCTACACCCGGAACACCCTGGACCTGAGCGTTGTGCCCTACCTCAAGAAGGAGAGTCACCTGCCCATCGTGGTGGATCCCAGCCACGCCTGCGGAATGAGCTGGATGGTGCCCACCCTGGCCACCGCAGCCCTGGCTGTAGGTGCCGACGGCATCATGGTGGAGGTGCACAATTGCCCAGAATGCGCCCTCTGCGACGGGGAGCAGTCTTTGACTCCCACCCAGTTCGACGAGCTGATGCAGAAGCTCAGGAAGTATGCCGCTGTGGAGGGACGCTCTATATGAGTGGCCAGTTGAACCGGGAGGCCGCTTCCTGGGATAGCCCCCAGAACCTGACCTATGGTTTTGTGGGTCTGGGATTGATGGGTGGTTCCTTTGCCCGTGCCATTCGGGAAAAGGTGCTTGGAAGACCCAGTAGCTGTGGTAAGATTTTTGCCTGCGATATAAATGGGGCTTCTCTCACTCAGTCTCTGTCAGATGGTATCATTGACGGTGGATTTAGCCTAGATGAAGCTCCTGCTATGCTGGCCCAGTGTGATGTGGTGTTCATCTGCTTGTATCCCCATGCCACCTTGCAATTCATGGAAAAAAATCGTTCACATTTTAAATCTCATTCCATTGTCACAGATATTTCTGGTGTAAAGGCTGAAATCATTAGCCATTTACCTAAAATTCTCCGTGATGATGTGGACTTTATTAGCGGCCATCCCATGGCAGGAAGCGAAAAGGAAGGCTATACCCATGCCTCTGCCAAGATTTTTGCTGGACGCAACTACATCCTCATGCCGCTGGAACAAAACAAGGCTGAGCATTTGACCTTTTTCAAGAATCTAGTAACAGATTTAGGCTTTACTCGAATTATTGAGACAGATGCCCATGTTCATGACCACAAAATTGCCTTTACTTCCCAGCTGTGTCACGTGATTGCTGCAGCCTTGGTGAATAGTGCTGAGGATACCCAGATTACAGCCTTTGGTGGTGGAAGCTTTGAGGATTTAACTCGAATTGCCATGATAAATGCCCCTTTGTGGACAGAGCTTTTTGCCGCCAACAAAAGGGAGCTTTTGGGCCATATCGATAGCTTTCAGCAATCATTGGCAGAGCTTCGCCACCACCTAGAAACTGACAATCAGCAGGCCATGTGCCAGCTTTTGGAAGGAGTACGTACTAAGCGAATCGCCATGTCTCGTATTGAGGGGTAGGGAGAAAAAGAGCCGTTCCAACCAACGTACATATGGTACAATTTGGCGGGAACGGCTTTTTCCTTTGTTTGTCCTTTCACCCTAGAGGTTTTTATGCTGTGGTACCAGACCGCAGCAACGCCTCAAAATCGCTGGTGGGCAGTGGCCGGGCATAAAAGTATCCTTGAGCCGCACATTGTCCAATGTCCTTGATGAATTCCACCTGATCCCGTGTCTCCACTCCCTCCACCATAATGTCCAGATGGAGACGCTGGGCCATCTTGATAAGGGAACGCAGGATGCTCCGCCCCTTTTCCTGCTGGCTGGGGTCATGGTCGCCTGCTAGAAATCGCATGTCCATCTTGATGACATCGATGGGAATCTCCTTCAGCATATTGAGGGAGGAGTAGCCGCTTCCAAAGTCATCCATGGCGATGGTAAATCCTGCCTTGCAGAGATTGGAGCAAATCTCCAGGAAGACCTGGGAGTCTGTGGTGCAGATTGTCTCTGTCACCTCCAGCTCTATGTCCTTGGGCTACAGTTGGTAGCGCTCCAGCAATTCCTCGAGCTTGGACTGGAGCTCCTTGCCATAAAAATGGATGCGGGACACGTTTATAGAGATGGG
>CAMGSV010000116.1 GCA_946061495.1 uncultured Spirochaetales bacterium
TAATGGATTACGCCTTTTTTGTAAATTCATTTAAAACTCGAAATTGGGGCTAAATAAGCAAGGGTTACGACAAGTTATATACCTAATTTTAAGACTCTTACCATCAACTCCCTTCCGCCCCATCCACAGAGGCGCTAATTTTCCGCTGGAAGCTCTCCGAAGGATTGCTGCCATACACCAGGAGGGCTGCTTCTTGGAAATCCAGCAGCTTGTCCAGAGTGGACGCCACCTCCTGGCTGGTAAGGCTGTGTATCAACTCGACAATTTCTTCCGTAGATGACTGGGGAAAGCCAAAGCTATGGTGGCGGAACAGCCGTTTGGAGCGGTACTCCATGTCCTCGGCGGCGATGATTTCCTCGCCACATACATGCTGGCAGGCAGCCTCCAGCTCATCACGAGAAAATCCCCCTGTCTTTAGACGATAGAGCTCCCGATACAAGGTGGCCACCACCTTCTGACTGTCCTTCCGGGCGGCGGAGGCATAGGCACACCAGCAGGCGGCATCACTGTAGTAGGTCATGAAACTGTAGACATTGTAGCTGTAGCCGCCCTCCTCCCGCAGCTTCTGGAAGAGGCGGGAACTCATGGTATCCCCCACCAAGGCATTGGCCACCGCCCAACAATAATAGTCCCTGGCAGCAGAGGGCTTGAGGACGGGGAGCTGCAGGAAAAACTGCATCTGCCGAAAGGGGGCATCCCTGAACTGAATACCCTGTCGCCACTCCGGCTCGAAGGATTCTGTTTCATCAGCCCCCTGCCGAAGAGCCAAGCCTTCAGCCACCTGCACAAGCTCCTGCTGGTCCAGATTTCCTGCGGCGCATATCACCAGGGGGCCACTTACGATATGGCTCCTGTACCAGTCCACCAAGGTCTCCCGTGTTAGGGAACCCACCTCCTCCACCGTTCCTGCGATGGGGGCGGACAGCGGATGGGAGGGCCACACCGCCTCGCTGGCAGCATCAAGGGCCGCTTCCTCCGGATCATCCTGGGAAGACACAATCTCGCTCTGGATCACCGCCCGCTCCCGCTCCAGTTCCTTCTGATCAAAGACGGAGTTGGAGGCCATGTCCACCATCACCTCAAGGGCTTGCCGCAAATGGATTGCAGGAACCACACAGTGCAGGCACATGGTCTCCCGGTCGGTGAAGGCATTGAGATAGCCGCCCATACGGTCAAAGGCCAGGGCAATGTCAAAAGCGCTGCGAGTGGCGGTCCCCTTGAAAACCATGTGCTCCACAAAATGACAGACACCCCGCTGGCCCTTCCCCTCGTGGCGGGAGCCCACTGGAAACCAGAAGCCCACTGCGGCAGTCTTCACTGTGGCAACCGACTCCGTGATGAGGACAACATTGTTGGATAAAATCTGTGTTTCTACCGCCATGGCAAGTCTCCTTCCCCAAAAAAAGGGCTGCCCTTGGAAGTCTCTGCAACTTCTAGGACAGCCCTTGCACGAATCACCTTGCAGTTATTTCTTCTGAGCCTCAAGGGCATCAATGTAGGACAGATTCAGGCGACCCATCTTGTCAATCTCCAGCAGCTTCACAGGAATCTGCTGGCCTTCTTTGATGACATCGGTAACCTTCTCCACCCGCTGGCGGGAAAGCTTGGAGATGTGGCACAGTCCCTCCTTGCCAGGAAGAATCTCCACAAAGGCACCGAATTCCATAATCCGCTTGACGGTTCCGTTGTAGATGGTTCCCACCTCGGGATCCTCCACAATGGCCTTCACGGCAGCCTTGGCGGCATCGGTGGCCTTTCCAGTCTTGCCGTAGATGATGACGGTTCCGTCGTCCTCGGTGTCAATCTTAACATCGTGGGCAGCGCAGATTCCCTTGATGACCTTTCCACCGGGACCGATGAGGGCACCAATCTTGTCCACGTCAATCTTCATGGACTCAATCTTGGGGGCATACTCGCTGATCTTGTCGGCGGGCTTGCTGATGGTCTGGTTCATGACGCTCAGGATGTGGAGGCGACCACGACGGGCCTGATCCAGCGCCTTCTGCATGATCTCTGTGGTGACACCGGCAATCTTGATGTCCATCTGGAAACCGGTGATTCCGTCAACGGTTCCTGCCACCTTAAAGTCCATGTCACCCAGGTGATCCTCCTCCCCCAGAATGTCGGAGAGAATGGCGTACTTCTCGTACTTGTCACCCTCGGTAATGAGTCCCATGGCGATTCCCGCCACCGGCTTCTTCATAGGCACACCGGCAGCCAACATACACAGGGTTCCACCGCAGACGGATGCCATGGAGGAGGATCCGTTGGACTCAAGAATCTCGGAGACCACACGGACGGTGTACGGGAATTCCTCACGGGAGGGAACCATGGCCTCCAAGGAACGGCGGGCCAGGTTTCCGTGACCAATCTCACGGCGGCCAGTACCCATGCGGCCAACCTCACCAACAGAATAAGGCGGGAAGTTGTAGTGCAGGATAAAGTGCTCACGGCGGTCGCCGTCAATGTCGTCGTACACCTGCTCGTCCAGGGAGGTTCCCAGGGTGGCAACTGCCAGGGACTGGGTCTCACCACGGGTGAACACAGCTGAGCCGTGGGGCCGAGGCAGTACATTGATCTCACAGGTGATGGGGCGGATATCCTCGGTGCCGCGACCGTCCACACGGATGCCACGATCCAGGATGCTCTTGCGAAGGATGTTGTACTCCATATCCTCAAAGAGGCCGTTGAACAGCTTCTTCTGCAGGTCATCCTCCAGCTGCTGGGCATACTTTTCCGCCAGCGCAGCCTTTACGGCACCAATGGCCTCGTGACGCTGGTGCTTGCCCTTCACAAAGCAGGCCTCCTCCATCTTGGGCATGGCCTCTGCCAGCATGGCCTCCTTGTTCTCCAGCTGGGCCGTGGCGGGACATAGGGGAAGCTTCTCCTTTCCGGCCAATTTCCGCAGCTCATCCTGCAGGTGGCACATGTCGGTGATGAATTCCTGGGCCTTTGCCAGGGCTCCCAGCATGATTTCCTCGGAAACCTCCTTGGCACCACCCTCAACCATGGTGAAGCCCTCGGCAGTTCCAGCCACCACAATCTCCAGCTGGGCCTTCTCAATCTGGGCGTAGGTGGGGTTCACCACATAGTCGCCGTCAACATAGGCCACCCGGACACCGGCGATGGGTCCGTTGAAGGGAATGTCTGAAATGACAACGGCGGCGGAGCTGGCAATGACAGCCAGGATATCCGGAGGGTTAATCTGGTCGGAGGAGATGCAGGTGGGCACAATCTGAATCTCACGTCCAAAAGCCACCTCGAACAGGGGGCGCATGGGGCGGTCGATGAGGCGTGACACCAGAATCTCCTTGTCCTTGGGGCGCCCCTCACGCTTGATGAAGCCTCCGGGAATCTTTCCGGCAGCATAGTACTTCTCGTTGTAGTCCACTGTTACGGGAACAAAGTCCAATCCCTCCCGGGCATCGCTGGACGCACAGGCGGTGGCGATGACGGCTGAGCCGCCAAACTGGGCATAGACAGCACCGTTAGCCTGCTTCGCCAAGCGGCCGGTCTCTAAAATCAATTCCTGTCCTGCCAATGTATAAGATACTCTATGAACCATTTCTTTTTCTCCTAAAAATGAAAAGGACAGCCTCCCGCACACAACGGCAGCAGGCTGTCCCCCACAGCTTACTTGCGCAGGCCAAGTTCTTTGATGAGCGCACGGTATCCTTCCAGGTCAGTACGCTGCATGTACTTCAACAGGCTTCTGCGCTGACCAACCAAGATGATGAGACGGCGGGAGGCTCCCTTGTCCTTCTTGAAGGTCTTGCAATGCTCTGTGAGCTGCTTGATGCGTTCAGTCAGCAGTGCTACCTGAACTCTTGTGTTGCCAGTGTCACGGTCGTTTGCACCGAATTTTGTCACGATGGCAGCAGTTGTGTCTTTTGTAAGTGCCATTACTTACTCCTTTCTATTTTAATCCCTTTAAGATAACCAAACATGTGAGGAGAAGCGCTCCACGTCCTTCTAGGAGGATACCAAGAACTCTATCCACGCTACTGGAAGCTTGATTCCATCATCAGCTTCTCCAACAGGAGAGGTAAACCGGAGGATATCTCCCTGAATCACCACCTGTCCACGCTGGAAAGACTTTCCATCCTTCCAGTACAGTACCACCTGATAGGTTCCATCAGGTGGCAGCACCTGCATGCAGCCGCAAGGCCCCCGCCGTCTCGTTCCTAACAGGAAAGCCCCCTCCTGGCTCCAATCGAAGCAACTGCCACCCAAGGAAAAATTCCTTCCCAAAAGGCGGCTACATCGGACAAGGTCTCCCTCAAGCAAGGCGCAACGAATCTCAGAAGAACTGACCCGCACCCCCTCCGCTATGACCGGCTCCACCACATCCAGCCGGACACCAGTCTCACGGGCAAAGCTCCGAAGGAAATCGATGTTGACGGAACCTTTGTAGCCACATCTAAAGTCTGTTCCCTCCGCAAGATAGCGCATAGACAAATTATCACGTAAATGCTGGAGGAAGACAACTCCTTCCATTCTACCAAAATCACCGGAAAAGTCAATGACCACGGTGAAGGCAAAGCCTGCCTCACGAAACAGGTTCAGGCGCTGCTCCATGGTACACACAGATCCAGCGAAATGCTCAGGGTTGAGCCGGGCCTTTGGTGAGGTTCCGAAAGTCACCACACCGGGCAGGAGCCTTTTCTGGGCCATGACAGCGGAAAAAAGGGCCTGATGTCCCAAATGGACACCGTCAAAGCCACCGACGGTCAGGGCTGTCCCCTCGTATCCCGCCGCCGCCAATTCCTCAGGTGACAGGAAGGCACCGGAAGCTATGTCATCCCAAGAGTAAACTCTCAGTGCATCATTCATATTCATCATCCTTGCCGGGGAATTACAAAGCAATAGTGGAATCGTCCCCCAGCCTTTTTTACCATTCCCGCCAGCTCTCCAGTCTCCAGGAACACCGGCAGCTCCCTGACCTGGCCCCCACTCTGTGGCGGCTGGACAGAAGCTGCACCCTCCCATGATGTGAACCAGCTGCTTCTGGGAGGTCGCCCCTGAAAGAACTCCGTCTCATGGCCGCTGGACAAGACAAGGCTCTCCAACCCACAGGCCGCCGCCATTCCGGGCGCAAACTGCACCAGACCTGCAGCCACCTCCTCCAGCTCCTGCTGGCTTGCCTTGGCAGCGGGCACCTCGCCCTGTCCACGACTGGCAAGGGTGAAGGCCGTGAGCCTTTGGGAAAAGACCGCATCCTCCAGACGGAAGGGACCAACTCCAGTTCTCCGCAACGCCACCAGATGGCCACGACTTCCTGCCGCCAGGGCGATGTCCCGGGCAAGGGAGCGGATGTAGGTTCCCTTGGAACAGGTAACCTCCAGCAGGCCGTACTGGCCGTCAAAGTCGGTGAGCGCAAGGGAATGGACGGTTATTTCTCTGGAGGGAAGCTGTGCCTGCTGGCCGGATCGGGCAAGGTCGCTGGCCCGCTGGCCATCCACATGGATGGCAGAGTACAGGGGCGGCACCTGGGAAATTGTTCCCCGGAACCGATCCAGCACCGACTCAACCTGCTGACGGCTGGGCAACGGGGCGGCGGCAACAACCTGGCCTGATGGCTCCAAGGTGTCTGTCTCAGAACCGAAGGCCACCACCGCCTGGTATCTCTTTTCTGTGGCAGTGATGTAGGGAACCAGCCGAGTCATCTTTCCCACCAGCACCACCAGCAGGCCCTCGGCAAAACTATCAAGGGTTCCGGTATGCCCCACCTTTCCCGTACCCAGAGCCTTCTTGATGACCCCCAGGGATGAAAAGCTGGTGGGGCCGCTCTCCTTGGCGAAGAGCATGACACCGGAGGCAGAAGAATCCTTACGAGCCAGAGGAATGCTCTCCCTCCGAGCCAACGGAGGCCGATGCTGCAGCATCCCGCTCCGCTTGAGCAGCCGCCTCTTCAGCCTCCAGCTGGTTCAGCTTGCGCACCATCTCGAAGCCCTCCTTGATGCTGGAATCAGCAACGAAGGTGAGCTTGGGAAACTGACGGATGGTCAGCTTCCTGCCGATGGTGGACTGAATGAAGCCAGCTGCACTTTGCAGGCCCCGCACTCCCTTCTCCGTCTCCTTGCCGCTCATGAAGCTGGAAACATAGACCTTGGCATACCCTAAGTCACCGGAGACCTCCACCCTGTTGATGGACAAAAAGGTGGAGACACGGGGATCCTTTATCTGACCGGAAAGAATCATCTTGGAAATTTCCTCCCGGATCTGCTCTCCTAAACGTACCAGTCTGAAGGAAGCCATTTACTCCTTGTCCCCTCCAGCCCCATCGGCCTTGTTCAAGGGAGCGGAGTCTCCCAGCTTGCGGGCAACTTCAACATACTCGAAGATTTCCAGCTGGTCCCCTACCTGGATGTCCTGCCAGCTGTCGATGCCGATACCGCATTCGTAGCCGGTGTTCACTTCCTTCACGTCGTCCTTGAACCGTTTCAGTGAGGAAATCTTGCCGCTGTAGATGACGATGCCTTCCCGGATGACGTTGACGCTGGAGGTGCGGCGAACCACACCCTGGATGACGTAGGAACCGGCGATGAGGCCCACCTTGGGCACACGGAAGGTATCCCGGACCTCCACCATTCCCACGACCTCCTCCTTCACATCGGGCTTCAGCATGCCCTCCATGGCCAGCGTTATCTCCTCCACACACTTGTAGATGACGTTGTACTTGCGGATGTCCACCTTCTCCTGGTCCGCCAAGGCCTTGGCCTTTGGTGTGGGCCGCACGTTGAATCCGATGATAATAGCGTTGGAGTCCGCAGCTGCCAGCATAACATCGCTCTCGTTGATGGCACCGGCCGAGGAGTGGATGACCACCAGACGAATATCCCTGGTGGAAAGCTTCTCCAAGGAAGCCTTCAAGGCCTCTGCAGAACCCTGCACGTCTGCCTTGATGATGACCTTCAGCTCCATTATGCCGCCGGCATCAATGGTATCATACAGGTTGTCCAAGGTGACCTTCCGCACGCTCTTTGCATCCTCAAAGCGCTTCAACTCCTGACGCTTGGAGGAGATGGAGCGGGCAGTCTTTTCCGTGTCCGTAACCTGGAAGGGGTCGCCGGCGTTGGGCATGGACTCCATGCCGAGAATCTCCACCGGCATACTGGGAGTTGCCTCCTTGACCTTCTCGCCACGGTCGTTGAAGATGGCGCGGACACGGCCGGAATAGATTCCAGCCACGAAGGGATCTCCTGTGGTGAGGGTTCCCCGCTCCACAATGACGGTGGACACCACACCACGACCATGGTCCACCCGAGACTCGATGATCTTTCCCTCGGCGCGGCAGTTCCAGGTAGCCTTCAGCTCCAGAACCTCAGCCTGCAGCAGGATGGCATCCAGCAGGTCGTCCAAGCCCTCCTTCTTCAAGGCACTGATATGGACAAACTGGGTGTCTCCACCCCAATCCTCTGGCACCAAGCCCAAGTCGGACAACTGGGTCTTCACCCGGTCGGGGTTGGCCTCAGGCTTGTCCACCTTGTTCACCGCCACGATGATGGGCACCTCGGCATCCTTGGCGTGGTTGATGGCCTCCACCGTCTGGGGCATCACGCCGTCATCGGCGGCAACCACCAGAACAACGATGTCCGTAATCTTTGCACCACGGGCACGCATCATGGTAAAGGCCTCGTGGCCAGGAGTATCCAGAAAGGTTATGCGTCCCTTCTCCGTCTCCACCATGTAGGCACCAATGTGCTGGGTAATTCCACCAAACTCCCCTTCGGCCACACGGGTACTACGGATGGCATCCAGTGTCTTTGTCTTACCGTGGTCAACGTGACCCATGATGGTAACAACAGGAGGCCGAACCTCCATATCCCCCTCTTCACCGGCATCACTTTCGATGACCGTCTCGTCGTAGAGGCTGATGATATGCACGTCACAATCGTACTCGGAGGCCAGCAGGGTGGCAG
>CAMGSV010000117.1 GCA_946061495.1 uncultured Spirochaetales bacterium
TCAATCTCCAAAAAAAGCTTTACGTATATATTATTCGCTTTAAACTTGAAGAATTTGTCTTTTTTTGGGAAAAAAATTAGATTTTTTACAAAAATTTTCCAAGATGAGTTTTTTGGGGTGGGACTATTTGGTTTGAGCTAGTTCTTGAACCACATCCAGAGGGAGAGAAGTACAAAGTTGAATTTGGTCTAAAGGTAAACCCAAAGACAACATTGTTTTTGCTGTTTCCAACTTGTTTTGGTAGGCACCTTGTTCTCGGCCTTGTTCAAAGCCTTCCTCAAATGCGTCGTATCGTATGTCAGCCATCTTCAGTGCCAAGGTCATATAGTGCCTCCGTGCGAGGGAATTGTTTTTCAGTGTACGTATCTTGCTGGAAATCTCCTTGGTCAGGGTGGATTCAGCTGTTCCCTCCTGGAGATAATGATAAAAGGCTTGGAGCTTCTGGTCAAGGTCTAAAAGTGCCTTTGTCCTAGTGTTCAGGAAAATCCGCAGGGCACCGTCCTCCAACCTGAGTTGATGCCGGGTTTCCAGACAAGTAAACTCGAAGGTGTAGCGGGGACAGTGCGGGATGGGCGAGTACTGTTATATGGGATATGAGCTATCAAGCTGATCTGGTGAGGTAACAGTCATATATCCCATTCAATTTATACAGTTGACTCCCTTCATAAAAACTGTGGAGGAAACACGCTGCTTTTGCCCCGCTGTGGCAAACCTGTCATGGCGGGGGCTTTTCTTTGGGGGGCAGCTCAGCTGTTTCCGGCCAGCTGCTCCACCGTCTCCAGAGAGAGTTTGGTGCAGTCCACCACAAGTGAAATACTAATTCCGTTGTGAAGCATGGATTTTGCCGTCTCCAGTGCCTTCTGGTAGGCACCACGCTCAATGCCCTGCTCAATTCCACGTTTTATCCCTTGTTCAATTCCTTGTTCTATCCCTTGTTCAAATCCTTTTGCCACTCCATCTTGAAAGCCAACCTGGAAGCCATCCTCCCGGCCTTGTTCAAGGCCTTCCTCAAATGCGTCGTATCGTATGTCAGCCATCTTCAGTGCCAAGGTCATATAGTGCCTCCGTGCGAGGGAATTGTTTTTCAGTGTACGTATCTTGCTGGAAATCTCCTTGGTCAGGGTGGATTCAGCTGTTCCCTCCTGGAGATAATGATAAAAGGCTTGGAGCTTCTGGTCAAGGTCTAAAAGTGCCTTTGTCCTAGTGTTCAGGAAAATCCGCAGGGCACCATCCTCCAACCTGAGTTCATGCCGGGTTTCCAGACAAGTAAACTCGAAGGTGTAGCGGGGAAGTCCCAGTAGGAAGGGATCGAAGGTGCAGATGAAGATGAGGATATTGTCGGGCAAATTCCGGTACTTTGATCCCGTGCTGGTGGTACTGGCGTCGGCCACGCTTTGATAGTAGCGGCTCCGCTTGGGCAGCTCCTTCCTGTGGCCCGTCTGGACCTCCACATTGATGATTCGCTTCTCATCCCGCAGGAACACGTCCATGATGATGCCCATGGTGTCTGGATCAGTTTTATGCTCGTCCTGGGCGGAAAGGTAGCGAATCTCTCCAATCTGTACACCCAGAATCAACTCCACCACTTGCCGACAGATGCTCTCGTCGTGCATCACCTGTGAAAAAATAAAGTCATCGGTGAATGTGAGGCTCTGCCATCGTCGTTCAAGCTCTTCTGTTGTCAGCATGTCTTCCTCCTAAAATATATCTACATTATTTATAGTAATAATCTGAAGGAAAAATGCGTTTTTTCGGGAAAAACGAAAAAAAAATTAATTCAATTGTTCAAGATAAAACTTGATGAAGAAAAAACACCTTCTACAGCAGCAGGATAAAGGCCCTTACCTAGCCCTCTCCCCCAACCTCGGCCCAGGCCATTGCCGCCGCCGCCTGCTCAGCCGCCTTCTTGTTCTTGCCGGTGGCAGGACCGTAGGTCACCGCTCCCAGCTTCACCGTCACCCAGAAGGTCCGGTCGTGGTCGGGGCCGGTTCGTTTCACCAGCTGGTACTCAGGGCAGGCCTTGTGTGTCTTTTGATAATGCTCCTGCAGCAGGGTCTTGTAGTCACGATGGTGCTTGTTCTGCAGCACCTTCTCTATTTCCGGCACGATGAGCCGCAGCACCAATGCCTCCGCCGCCTGGTAGCCGGAGTCAAGGTAGTACGCCCCGATGATGGCCTCCATGGCGTCCGCAAGGATGGCCTTCTTCTCCCGGCCCCCGGAAAGATCCTCGCCCTTCCCCAGCACCAGGCATTTGGGCACACCAATGGCCTTGGCAATGGGAGCCAGGGTACTCTCGGACACCACCACGGACTTTATCCGCGCCAGGTCTCCCTCAGGCTTCTCCAGCATGGACTCATACAGGTAGGTGGCAGTCGCCATGCCCAGTACCGCATCCCCGAGAAACTCCAGCCGCTCATTGTTGTACCGCAGGTTCCCCACACCGTTCTCATTGGAAAAGGAACGGTGATGAAAGGCCAAATCCAGCAGCAGCAGGTCATTGAACAGAATGGAATTCTGTCTTGAGAATTCCACCAGCAGGGATTTTCTTTTGGGAGGCAACTTACCGGTATTTAGGATAAAGCTTGAAATCTTTTTTAACATGGTAGTTTAAAACAAAAAAGGGTGTCCTGCCCAACACATTGGACAAACACCCCGTTCCGTTGTTAGACCTTATGCCTGCTGAGACTTGATGAAGTCGTAGGCATCCCGAACAGTCTCGAAACCGTTGGCCTGGTCGTCGGGGATCTTGACACCCATCTCTTCCTCGATAGCATATACCAACTCGTAGGTATCCAAGCTATCGGCACCCAAGTCCTGGCGGAAAGACGAATCAAGGGTAATCTTTGCCTCGTCAATCTCCAGCTTCTCAGCAATCAGCTTCTGAATCTTCTCAAACAACTCGTCCATGGTCTACTCCTTTTAGTTGCTTTCAGGTGTGATTACCTGGCGGCCCTTGTAGAATCCACACTTGGGACATACACGGTGCTGCATTGCCAGGTTTCCGCAATTGCTGCACTCCACAAGATGGGGCGCAGTCAACTTCATGTTGATGTGCTGCCGTCTGCGGGTGCGAGCCTTTGACGTTTTCGCTCTAGGTACTGCCATATATCAACCTCTCAATATAATGTGTAATTTTATACCTAGTTAAGATACAACATTTTTCCCTAGGCTGTCAATCATTATACCATATAAACATCTTTTGTCAACGGTAAAATGACATTTTTTGTTCAAATGTCAGAGAGAATGTTGAGTAAAACCTTCAACTGAACTTCTTGGCCAGGGCTTCTGCCACCAGGGGAGGCGCCATAGTGGAAACATCACCGCCAAAATGAGCCAGCTCCTTGATGGAACTAGAGCTCAACACAAAATACTTGGAATCTGTGGGAATAAAAACGGTCTCCACCTTGGGAGCCAGCCCACGATTCATCAGTGCCAGATCAAATTCATAGGAGAAGTCTCCTATATTGCGCACTCCCCGCACCAAAACCGAAGCCTCATGCTGCATGGCGTAGTCCACAATCAGGGTGTCCCAGGTGCACACCTGCACGTTGTCCCACTGGGAAGTCAACGCTTCCAGCATCTGTACCCTCTCATCTGAAGAGAAAAGACATTTTTTTCCCTTGTTTATGGCCACCACCACGTGGAGCTGCCCAAAGATGGTCCTTGCACGCTCTATGATGTTCAGGTGTCCATACGTTGGCGGGTCAAAGGAACCCGGAAAAACAGCAGTTATCATAAATCCACAATATTGTATTTGACCAAAAAGGTAAAGAGTGATACAGTTATACTATGAAGAAATTATCGATTCTGATATTTTTTGTTGTTTTTCTTGTAGGTATTGTAGGATGCGCTAGTACTAAGCCCGTTCAGGAGCAGATTCCAACGGTGGAGCCTGACCCCCAGGAGCCAAAAGAGCCCGTTGTAGAACCGGAACCAGAGCCCACGACCGAGCCTGAGCCAGAACCGGAACCAGAGCCAACTCCAGAGCCAGTGAAGGAGCTTACCCCCGAGGAGCAGGAGTTCCTTCGCTCAACAGTTGCACTGAATGGAGACGATGATGTAACTATCGATACCTTCACAAAGGACAAGCAGGATATTCTCGATACAATAGACAAGCTTGCTGTCGTCATGAAAACCGGTAATTACAATGGTTGGTTGGGGTATGTCTCCCCAGAATCGCAGGAGTACTGGTCAAACCCTAAGCACTTAAAGGAAGTCGAGAGCAAACTTCCCGTAAAAGGATTGAAGATTGCAGGCCTCAGGGATTACTTCAAGTACATCTTTGTTCCCGCACGATCTGGACACCAGGTAGACGAAATCAGGTATATTTCCGGAACTTTGGTGAAGGCAGTGCAAGTTCAGCAGGACAGGGACATTGTTTTTTACACTTTTGAGAAAGTGAACGATAAATGGCTATTAAAACTTGATACATTGTGATTTTGACGATTGTAAAGATTGATTTTTTAAATCCTATGTATTATAGTTATAGAATCTGGTTTTAGGAGGATATTGAATGAAGTCAGCAAAAATCATTTTGCTTCTTTGTGTGGGCTTGCTTTTTACCAGTTTTGCCTTCTCACAGCAGGCTGTGCAGGAGACGACGGTTGAAGAAGAGTACTTGAGCAGTGTTGAGGATGTAATCATCCGGGAATTGGCAGATACAGATGACAGGGACAACAAGCTTGTTTCCCTCCAGTATATCAGGGGTGCTATCGAAGGTGGCAGAACGAGCCCTGATATCATTTATGCCCTGGAGTCACTGGCTGGAGAGGGAATCTCATCCCAGGCACGGACCAATGGCCGTCTTATGAACAACTTCCCCGATGTGCGTGCCGAGGCTTGCGAGTTGCTTGGACAGGTAAAGACCGAAGAGTCAAAGACCATCCTCGTGAAGACCGCCCTGGCAGACAATGAGCCTACCGTTGTTGCCGCCGCTATCCGTAGCTTGGGTGACATTGGAATCAACGAGAAGGACGAGGTTGTGTCCACCATCATTTGGGTGCAGAAAAAGTATGCAACACTGAACCCTACCAGCAGCCTGGCCCACGAGATTTTGTTTGCCTATGAAAAGTTGGGTGATTCCGTTGAGGACAAGGCACCAATGATTCAGTCCATCTCAGCAATCGCTTCCAACTACACTTTCGTGCCTGCCGTACGTCAGAAGGCATATGAGTTGCTGCGTCAGTTGACTGGCGTATCAAAGTCCGGAATGTGAGGATAAAAAAAAGGACGCTTTTCAGCGTCCTTTTTTGTAGGTTTGAGAGATACAGGATTCGAACCTGCCACCTTCGCCTCCGGAGGGCGACGCTCTATCCAAATGAGCTAATCTCTCGGATGTGTAATAGAATATATAGTTATTTAGCTTAAATGTCAAGGGAGGAAACATTGGAACCGATCATTTTAGCATCAGGATCACCCCGCCGGCAAGAAATCCTCAAGACGCTTGGTGTGCCCTTTCAAGTCATCATCCCCGAAGTTGATGAATCTGAACTGGATGGAGTCGAGCTGGAGAAAATATCCGAATACTTGGCATCAAAAAAAGTTGAGTATGTATCGAAGATCCTTCCTGCAAAGCAGGAGGTTCCGTGGATCTTGGGTGCCGACACCACTATGATCATGGACGGAAAGGTCTATGGCAAGCCAGCGGACATCGACGAGGCTGTCATGTTTCTGAAGGATTTTTCCGGCAGAACCCATACCGTCTACACATCAATTGCCCTGTACAACGGGCGGCTCAAGTACCTGTCCACCAGGACCGCCAGAACCGATGTCACCTTTGCACCCCTCTCCCAGGATGAGATTGACTGGTACATCTCTACTGGTGAATGGCACAACGTGGCAGGAGGCTACAGAATACAGGGCTTTGGCTCCTACTTCATCCGTAAAATAGAGGGGACAAGCAGCACGGTCATAGGCTTGCCACTCTTTGAATTATATGATATGTTGAAAGAACAGGGTTATTCCTTGATTGGATTGGAGTAACACCTGTCTGCAGATCATGGTCGGCCGTAGGTCGCTGTGGTTTGTCGAATCTTCCGAGCGTGGTTCTTAAGGGGGCCACGTTACGAGAAACAGAGTTTGGAGGAAACCTCAAAGGGTTTCCGGGAAGGAGTGTCTCATGGCAGTAGTAACCATGAAGAGTCTGCTTGAGTCTGGCGTGCATTTCGGCCACCAGGTCAAGCGTTGGGATCCCCGCATGAAGAAGTATATCTTCGCAGAGCGGAATGGAATTCACATCATCGACTTGCAGAAGACCATCGTGTCCATCAAGGAGGCATACGAGGCTATCCGCAAGGTAACAGTCGCTGGTAAATCAGTGCTGTTCGTAGGAACAAAGAAGCAGGCACAGCAGGCCATCGCAAAGGAAGCCGAGCGCTGTGGCATGTACTATGTAAACAACCGCTGGCTTGGCGGTATGCTTACCAACTTTTCAACCATCAAGAAGTCATTGCTCCGCCTCAAGAAGCTTGAGAAGATGGAGGTTGACGGAACCTTTGAGAATCTCACCAAAAAAGAAATCGCTGCAATCCAGAAGGAAAAGGCAAAGCTGGAGAAGAACCTGGGCGGAATCAAGGAGATGAAGGAGCTGCCCGGTGCCATCTTCATCATTGACACACACAAGGAGCAGATTGCTGTAACCGAAGCCCGCCGCATGGGTATTCCCATTGTGGCCGTCGTTGACACCAACTGTAATCCCGAGGGAATCGACTATCCCATCCCCGGCAATGACGACGCAATCCGTGCCATCACCCTCTTCACCCAGATTATCGCCAACGCTGTAATCGATGCAGACAATGAGGCTGGTCTCAAGATCATCGAGAACCTGCAGGATGAAGACGAGGATGTTGCCACTGACGCAGCTAAGAAGTCTGACGAGGAAGAGATCATCGACTATAGCAACTATACTCCCACCGAACCTAAGGAAGAGGATGCAGCCACATTCGATGACGAGGACCTGGTGGACGAGGACAAGCTGTACAAATAAGACGATTGGAGAAAACATACAATGGAAATTAAAGCCGCTGATGTAAAGGCACTGCGCGACAGAACTGGTGCCGGAATGATGGAGTGCAAGAAGGCCCTCACCGAGACCAATGGTGACGCAGCAGCCGCTGAGAAGCTGCTGAAGGAAAAGGGTTTGGCTGCTGTTGGCAAGCGTGCTGACCGGGAGACCGCCGAGGGACGTGTGTTCATCAAGATTGAGGGAAATAAGGCTGCTATCTGTGAGCTGACTTGTGAGACAGACTTCGTTGCAAAGAACGAGGACTTCGTGAAGATTGGAAACGACATCGTCGCCACTGTCATCGCAAAGGGCTACACTGAGATTAACCAGGAGCTGTCTGACATGCTGCTGGATCTGGCTACAAAGATTCGCGAGAACATGACTGTTCGCCGGCTGGAGCTGGTGGAGGTTCCCGCCAATGCAGCTGTATCCAGCTACGTCCACAGTGACGGAAAGACTGGTGTAATCACCGTTGTTTCTGCAGACCCCGCAGATGCTGCACAGAACGCCGATGTGGTTGAGTTTGCCCATGACTGCTGCCTGCACATTGCAGCCTTCACCCCCGCCTTCATCAAGCGGGAGGATGTGGATGCAAGCTACATCCAAGAGCAGCGTGAAATCTTCACCAAGCAGGTGGAGAGCCTGGACAAGCCCGAAAACGTCAAGAAGGGTATTGTTGAGGGCAAGGTGAACAAGCACCTGGCAGAGATTTGTTTCATGGACCAGCCCTTTGTCAAGGACGACAAGGTTTCTGTAGCAAAGAAAATGGAAGAGATCGGTAAGAACGTGGGTGCAAAGCTGGCAATCACAAAGGTTGTCTCTTACCAGCTTGGAGCATAATTTTCTATAATAAACCTTGGTAGCGTGGGATTCCATC
>CAMGSV010000118.1 GCA_946061495.1 uncultured Spirochaetales bacterium
TGAACTCATGGTCGTGGCTGTTGAACAGCACCACTCCGGGGAAATTCGCCAAGGCCTCGTTGAGACTGGTGATGGCCTCCAAGTCCAGGTGGTTGGTGGGCTCGTCCAGAATCAGGCAGTTGGCACCGCTGAGCATCAGCTTGGAGAGCATACAGCGCACCTTCTCCCCTCCAGAAAGCACCTTCACCGGCTTGAGGGACTCGTCCCCGCTGAACAGCATCCGTCCCAAAAAGCCACGGACGTAGGCGTCGTCCTGCTCCGGGGAATACTGGCGCAACCACTCGGTGATGTTGGCGTCGGTGTCGAAGTAGGCGGCGTTATCCAGCCCCAAATAGGTGTGGCTGATGGTCTGTCCCCAGTAGTAGTCTCCGGAGTCGGCCTTCACCGTGCCAGTGATGATGTCGAAGAAGGCAGACTTCGACTTGTGCTCCACTCCCACGAAGGCAATCTTGTCGCCACGGTTCACCGTCAGGGAAAAATCCTTCAGCAGCTGGATTCCCTCGGAGGTGTAGTTCAGCTTTTCCACCCGCAGCACGTTGTTGCCGATGTCCCGGTCCGGCTTGAAATTCACGTAGGGGAACTTGCGGCTGGTGACCGGCAGCTCCTCAAGGGCAAGCTTGTCGTAGATCTTCTTGCGGCTGGTGGCCTGGCGGCTCTTTGCGGCGTTGGAGGCGAACCGAAGGATGAACTCCTTCAGGTCCTTCATCTTCTCCTCCCGCTTCTTGGCCTGGTCCTTGGCCTGCCGCTGCATAATCTGGCTCATCTGGTACCAGAAGTCGTAGTTTCCGCTGAAAAGGCTGATCTTGCCGTAGTCGATGTCGCAGATGTAGGTGCAGACGGCGTTCAGGAAGTGGCGGTCGTGGCTCACCACGATGACCGTATTGGGGAAATCCATCAGGAAGTCCTCCAGCCAGCTGATGGACTCCAGGTCAAGACCGTTGGTGGGCTCGTCCAAAAGCAGGATGTCAGGCTCGCCGAAGATTGCCTGGGCCAACAGTACCCGAACCTTGCGGCTCTCATCCAGCTCGTTCATCATGCGGTCATGGTACTCCTCCTCCAGTCCCAGGCCGGAGAGCATCTGCTCAATCTGGTTCTCCGCCTCCCAGCCCCCCAGCTCACTGTACTCTCCCTCCAGCTCGCTGGCCCGGATGCCGTCCTCCTCGGTGAAGTCCTCCTTGGCATAGATGGTCTCCCGGTCCTTGTGGCACTGGTAGAGCTTGGGATGGCCCATCATCACCGTATCCTTCACGGAGAACTCGTCGTAGGCGAAGTGGTCCTGCTTCAAGACGGCCATTCGCTCGCCGGGAGTGATGATGATCTGGCCGGAGTCATGCTCCAGCTCGCCGGAAAGCACCTTCAGGAAGGTGGACTTTCCCGCTCCGTTGGCACCGATGATGCCGTAGCAGTTGCCGGGGGTGAACTTGAGGTTCACGTCCTTGAAAAGCGGTCTGTCCCCAAACTTGAGGCTCACGTCACTAACTGTTACCATATCTATTTGTTCCTTATAAAATTACTTGTTGTCGGACGTGTCGGATGAAGCCTTTGCTCCACCAAACAGCCCCCTCAAGCGAGCCAGGAAGCCCTTCTTGGGCGGCTGACTGGCCTTTGCTGCGCTCTGGACTGCCGCCTGGCTTCCCTCTGCCTTGCGGCCCTGGACGGGGGCCTTGGGGCTGGAAGCCTTCTGTCCGGGCTGGCTTGCTGCAGCACCCTGCTGTCCACCGTTTTTTTGCCGCTGGCCCTGACGGTTGTCGGGTCGGCTCCCGTTGCGGGAACGATTTCTGCCGCCGCCCTGACCTCCAGTCCTGCGGGAAGAGCTTTCCTCACCTCGTCCCCCCTCGCTGGGGACGGCAGCTCTTGCGGCAGCTTGTCCGCCATACTTTTCCTTATACACCTTCATCCGCTGGTCAAAGGAAAGGCCGGACAAGTCCTCTCCCCCAGCCTGAATCTCATGGCGGGAATGGCTCTTGCCGCCAGTGGCACCGTCACGATAGATATCCTTGCCCCTACGTCGGTTGCCGCGGTTCTTCCCTTCGCCGGAACCACGCCCCTCGCCAGGAGCGTTTTTGCCTGAACCACGACGGCCTCGTGCCTCGCCAGACCGATTGCCGCCACGGCGTTCCCGACCGCCACCATCACCACGACCTCGGCTGCCCTCACGCCGTCCTCTACCACCACCACGCTCATCCTCGCCGTAGTCACCGGTGCGGATGTAGATGCTGGCGCTCTTGTCCTCCACCATCATGTCCTCGTAGGCCACGGAGGAGGGAATGGAGTGGCCCAGATACCGCTCGATGGGAACCAGATTGTACACGTCCTGCTCGCTGCAGAAGGTGTAGGCCTTTCCCGACCTTCCCGCCCGGGCAGTGCGGCCGATGCGGTGCACATAGTTCTCGGACTCGTTGGGCAGGTCGTAGTTCACCACCATGGCCAAATCGTCCACATCGATGCCACGGGCAGCCACATCGGTGGCCACCAGGCACTTGAGGGAGCCGCTCTTGAAGGAGTCCAGCACCTGGAGCCGCTTCGACTGGGGCAGGTCCCCGATGATGAATTCGCTTTCTATTCCGTTGTGCTGCAAACGCTTGGCCACCACCTCGCAGCTGCGCTTGGTGTTGCAGAACACAATGACGCTCTCGGGCTTCTCGGACTGGAGGATACCCAGCAGCAGGCGCATCTTGGCATCGCTGGAAACATGGAGCAGCTGCTGGTCAATCTCCTCCACGGTAATCTGCTGGGCCTCGATGGTAATCTCCACAGGATCAACGGTGTACTCCCAGGCCAGGTTCTTTACGTAGGTGTTGAGGGTGGCGCTGAAAAGCATGGTCTGGCGGTCTTGGGTCTTGGGCAAGACCTTGATGAGCTTGCGCAGATCGGGGTAGAAGCCCATGTCGAACATGCGGTCCGCCTCATCCACCACCAGAAAGGCCACCTGGCTCAAATCCATGGTGCCAGACTCCTGCAAGTCGATGACACGGCCCGGGGTGCCGATGATGATGTCAACACGTTCTTTCAGCATGGCGGTCTGCTTGTTGTACCCCACGCCGCCGTAGAAGCTTCCTGTCTTGAGGCTGGTGCCGGAAATCAGTGTCCGGGCTTCCTCCTCCACCTGCACCGCCAGCTCCCTCGTGGGAACCATAACCAATGCCTTCTTGCCGGCAACCTCACTGCGGGCAAGCATCTGCTGGATGATTGAAATCAAAAAGGCGGCAGTCTTTCCAGTGCCGGTCTGGGACTGGACATACAAATCGGCGCCGTTCAAGGCGGCCTGCAGCACCTGCTCCTGGACGGGGGTGCACTCCACATATCCCGCTGAGTCAATTCCCTTCAGCAGATCATGGTGCAATTGCAATTCCGTAAATTTCATACTATTGTGTACTATATACTTTTTCTCAAGCTATGTACATGGATTTTTAAAAAATATTTGGGCCGCCAGCCGCTGGAACCGCTCCTAAAACTGACAGCCCAAAAATCAATGACAAAAATAAATCTACCGTCCAAACAGCCCCTTCAAGGCATTAGTTGCAGATTCCTTTACTGAGTCAGTCACTCCCTTCACCGTCTCCTCTGCCTTTTTGGTGGCAGCATCCTTGGCGGCATTCAGGGTTGCGTTGAGCTTTTCCTCACCCTCACGCTGCTTCCGCTCCAGCTCCGCCTTGTAGGCTTCAATCTTCTTCCACTGATCGTCCATGCGGGCCTTGATGTCGTCAAAATCGCCGAACTGCTCCTTCACCTTGGCCATGTTCTCGTCCAGCACTGCCTGAACCTTGGCGGTGGCCTCCTCCTTGACCTTTGTCAGTTCTTCGTTGAACAGCTGGGTCAACACCGCCACAAAGCGGCGGTCAATGTCACTGTCCACATCAAGAAAAAGCCCTGAAGCGTCGGAGTACCCGATGGTGACAGCAGCCTGGACAGAGGTGAACATGGCCAAAGCCCGGCTGTACAAGTCATAGGCAAAGGCTGGCTCAAAGGCTGCGGTGGTAAAATTCACCGGATCCAGAGTGATGCCGCCGCCCACGGAGAAGGCTCCAGTCTCGTTAGCGGTAATGCGGGCGTCAAAGTGTCCGATTCCCTTGCCGGTAGGCACACCAGGTACAGCCTCCTCCTCCGGCATGGTCATATCCAGCGCATAACCGTTTCCCTTGTACCGCAGGTCCACCAAATCACCAGTGCGGGACTTCCTCATGTCCAGCGTTCCTGAGAAGCTGTCGGTCATGGCACCATGGCCCACAACCCCGGAAATGGAGGCGGGCTTTCCCCACTTGTCCATGTCGCTGCTGATGTCAGTTACATCCAAAGACATGGAAAAGCTTCCGTCAGCACCAGAGCCATGCATCTTTTTGATAAGAAATGATGGGATGTTGTCCACGGAGTACTCGATATTCCGTCCCTCGTACCGCTGGATGGCAGGTTTTTCCTCCACCACCGCCACCGTCTCCTGCTCCTTTGCCGCGGACTTGGCGGAAAGATCCTGCACATATACCATCAGCTCCTGCACCATAGGATAGTACTGGCCGAACAAGTCCGCCAGAATCTTCTCGAAGCTGGTGGTGAGGATGTTCATGCCATCCTCCTTTATGGAGAAGGAAGCAATCTTGTTGATTTCGCTACTCACCAGATTGAAGTCGTCAGTGACAGCCCGCTGAGCCTGGTCTGCCAGCGACTGCACCGTATTCACGTCACGCTGCAGCATATTCATGGTCTGCTCCGTCTCGTTGTACAGTGCAGTAGCACTTTCCACTGCAGACCGGATGGATGCAATACCATCACGAATCTTGGTGGGATCCGACTGGACGCTCTCCCAGTCGAAGTTGGCGGCAGCCTGTCCATCGGCCATCACCTTGTTGACAGAAGCTGACAGCTGGTCAGGCATCTCCTTCCAGGCGGGAATCAACACGTTCATCTGGGACTCGATGTCCTTCGCAAGCCCTGGTATGGTAAGCTGGTCGTAGAAATTCTTCACCAAGGTTTCCGGATCATACTGGGCGAAAATCTCGGAGACGCTGTTCTTCACAACGCCGGCCTTTTCCAGAGTAAAGTTTGTCACCTGTGTCTTCAACTGCTCCAGCCGAGCTGTCTGGGCATAATCCTCAGGCAAGGCTCCGTCAGTCTCCCGGTCGGTGTTCACCCGCACATCGGTGACGCTCATCTCATCAGAGACAAATCGCTTCCTCAGCAGCTGCAGCAGATCAAAATCCACCGTGAGGCCACCAATCTCGAAGAGGTTCTTCATGGTGTTGTTTCTGTTGGCCACCTCCAGTCCCCGGATGGTGAAGTTGGAGTCCAGAATTCCCAGGTGCAGGTAGGCGATATCCACCTTGGCACCAAAGGCCGACTGCATCACCGACCGAAGCCCCTTCTTGATGAGGGGATCCTTGAAGATGAGAACAGCGGAGACCATCAGAATCACAAGGCTGACAGAGGCAATCAGCGGCATAAACTTTACCCGCCCCTTCTGCTTGCGGATTTCCTTTGACAAGGTCTTGAGGCGAACCAACTCCTGCTTAGTGAAAACCCGGTCATCAGGAATACTCAGCCGCATCTTTTTCCCTTCGCCAGACTCCACAAACATGGCAGCCATGAATTCCTGATCCCGGGGAATGTAGAGCCGCTTCAATATCTTGCGGTTGAATTTCTTCTGGGAATACTTTTTCTTCAGCATTCGTGGTAATTTCTTCTTGGGGAAGGTCTTTGGCTCCTTCTTTTTCCTTGCAGGAACCTTTTTCTTGTCCTCCTGAACAGCCAGCTCAGTGGAACCCACCACCCCCTCACCTGATGAAACAGTCCTGTCCTGAGAACTTGAGGCCACCGATTTCAGCTCTGCCTCAACAGATGAGCCGTCAACAGTCTCTCCAGCCATAGCAATATCTTGGTTCTTTTTCTTGCTCATTTATCCAGTACTCCTGCAATCGCCTGAGATTTGGAGATAATCTTCTCCACCAAGGGCAGCTTCTTCATTCCCACCCACAACTTTGAGGCGGTGATCTTTGGGGCAAGCACCGTCCGCCACAACCTCACCAGAAGGCGGGACAGAACATAGACGGGAATATAAAGGATGAGCCCAGCCACCAGACTGCCCATCACCACGGTATTGTTGAATTTCGTGTAGGCCACAAAAGGTATCTCCAACAGCTGACGATACACGGGAACAAGGGGCTCAAACATCAGCACCTGGTACCCCATGGCATCCAGCATCATGTCCACCGGAGCGATACAAAGGGAAACGCCCAATGACACCAGAAGATACACCGCCTTGTTGATTCTGATGAAAAAGAAGAACACAAAAAGAATGTACCACAGGGCATTGTCCTTGGGCATCATTCCCATAATAACGCCCAAGGCAACCCCATGGGCAATCTCACCAGGATGAGAATTGCTGTTCAGTGACTTGAACAGGTTCAGCAGATAACCTAACATTATGACTCCTTGAAGCGAGGTTAAAGTAAAACTTCAATAATATCAATACTATATTCAGCAAATGGAGAAAACAAAAAGAACAGGAGGCCCTTTTTCTCAGCCTCCTGTCAAAAAAGCTACAATTTTCCCAACGCCTTCTCATACACTGCAAGGTAGCCGGCGGCGGATGCCTCCCAGCTGAAGTCCTGTTCCATGGCCCGCTTCTGCATAGCCTTGATGTGATCCCGCTGGTTGTACCAGGCATAGACAGCCCAGCCAACGGTATCGAACACGCTCTGGGGGGTCAGCTCGTCGAACATGAAGCCTGTTCCCTCGCCGGTCTCCTGGTTGTAGTTCTGGACCGTATCCGCCAAGCCGCCGGTACGACGCACAATGGGCAGCGTTCCGTACAGCAGGGAATACATCTGGTTCAGGCCGCAGGGCTCGTAGCGGGAGGGCATCAGGAAGAAGTCGCTGCCCGCCTCAATCTGATGGCTCAACCCCTCGTCATAGCCGATGAAGGCCTTGAAGTTGGGCAGCTTTGACTCCAGAGAGCGCAGCTCATCCTCGCACCACCGCTCTCCTGCTCCCAGCACCACCACCTGCACCTTCATCTCAGTGCAAATCCGGTACATACTGCCATAGGTGGGGGCAAACATCTCCGCTACCCCCTTCTGATCTGCCAACCGTGTCACCACACCAACCAGCGGTACGTCAGGATCCTCCGGCAGCCCCATCCGCTGCTGGAGGGCGGCCTTGTTCTTGGTCTTGCCCGCCAACTTCTTGGCGCTGTACTTCTCCACGATGAACTTGTCCGTGGAGGGATTCCACACGTCAGTGTCCACACCGTTGAGAATACCCACCAAGTCCTGGCTGCGGTGGCGCAACAGGGCGTCCATGCGGAAACCTGCGGCGGGAGTCTGAATCTCCTGGGCGTAGGTGGGAGATACGGTGGTGAGCATATCCGCCGTGGTAAGGCCAGCCTTCAAAAAGTTGATTCTGTCCCAGTCCTCAAAGCCTGCAGCGTAGAAGAAGTTCCAGTCAAGGCCGGTGGCAGGATAGTTGTACTTGCCGTAGACCCCCTGGTAGCCCAGGTTGTGAATGGTGAATACGCTGGCAGTCTTCTGAAAGCCGTTGTGCCGCTGAATGAACCGCAGCAGCACTGGGGCCAGGGCGGCAGACCAGTCGTGGGCATGGACGATGTCGGGATACCAGTCCAGCTTGCGGCACAACTGGAAGGCACCGTGGCACAGGACGGAAAAACGATAGGGATTGTCGTGGAAGTCCGGGTCGGCGGCAGTTCCGTACACACCGTCACGGCCAAAGCTCTGCTCGTGGTCGATGAAATACACCGGCAGGTTCTTGGTTCCGGGCATACTCCCCTGGTACACCTCGGTCCAGGCCTCGATGTAACCAGCAGGCACTCCCATGGGGCCCTCCAGCGGAGTCAGGGTGGAGCGGTCTATTTTATAGTACCGG